>JBBQHV010000041.1:0-10604 GCA_038324295.1 Chthoniobacterales bacterium | reverse complement strand
GCCTTCCGGCAGGATCGGCAACCGTTGCGTTTGTTTGAATCGGGCGCTCGGTTTTCGGGTTCGCCCGTCTTCCAAGTCTACCGCGCGGGCTGCGAGGAACTGACATTTCACCTCCTCGGCTCGGCTGAGATCGACGAGACTTTTCGCGCCCGGCTCGAGATCGCGGATAAGATCACGCCCGCGCAAATGCACGCGGTCAATGCCGCGATGGAGCGGGCGGTGGGCGAGACCGCGCTCAAGCTCGAATCGCAGATGATCCTGCTCGCGACGGCGGTGAGCGGGGCGCCGTTTCTGGGATTGTTAGGCACGGTCTGGGGCGTGATGGACACCTTCACTGGCGTGGCCGAAGCCGGCTCAGCCAATCTCGCCGCGATGGCGCCGGGCGTTTCCGGCGCGCTCATCACCACCGTGACCGCGCTCTGCGTCGCAATCCCGGCGATGTTTGGCTACAATTTTCTCGTCACGAGCATTCGCGGAATGGTGGTGGAAATGGATAATTTCGCGGCCGAGCTCGCCTCCGAGTTCGAGCACAAATACGTCGAGCACGGCGCGCGCGTCTCCGACTTCCGTCGTTAGGCGAGAAAGAAAATGAATTTGAAAACCAGAAAGCCAGAAAGAGAGAAGACAGAATTCCTTTCCCCTTTTCTGGTTTCCTGGCTTTCAAATCTTTTCCTCTTCTAAATCATGCGCCGCTACTCCAATCGCACTTCGCTCTCGACCCTCTCGGAGATCAACATCACTCCGTTGCTCGATCTCGCCTTTGTCCTCCTCATCATCTTCATGATCACCACCCCGCTCCTCGAGAACAGCAAAACCCTCATCATTCCTTCGAGCGGCACGACGAACGCGCCGATCAATCCCGCCGCCGTCCAGACCCTCTCGATGGACCGCAATGAAGTCGTCAGGCTAAATGAGGAAATCGTCGATCCGGCGGCGCTGCCTAAGCGTCTCGCCGCCCTTAAGCAGGCCGACCCCGAAGTCGCGGTCGTGATTCGGCCGGATCGCGATTTGCCGGTGCAGAAACTCGTTAGTCTGATGGATGAGCTGCAACGCGCCGAGATCACGAAGGTGGGCATCGCGACGCAGGAAGAGCCGCCGGGCCGATGACCCGCGACGCGCGTTTCTGGCGCAACGTCACCATCGTCGGGCTGGTCCACGTCGTGGTCCTGCTCGGCCTCCTCTGGTGGAGCCGCACGCCGAAACGCGTCCCGAAAGAAATTGTCTGGATGGATGGCGGCGCGGGCGCGAGCGCGAGCAGCGCGGCGGACGAATCCTCCGCCGCAGCCACCCCGGAAACGACGCGGGTCGCTCCTCCCGAGGAAGCGAAGGAAGAGCCGACCCCGGAAGTTGCGCCGACCGTGAAAAGCGAGATCGAACTCCCCTCTCCCACCGCCTCCGCAACGCCGACGCCCACGCCGACGCCCACCCCTGCGCCGACGGCCTCACCGCGGCCGTCTACAACGCCGAAGCCGACCCCGAAGCACACTCCCAAACCGAAACATTCGCCGACGCCAAAAAAGAAAAAAACGCCCAAGCCAAAGCCAACTCCAGACAAAGAAGAAGAAGCCGAAGCGAAGGAAACGGCGAAAAAAAAAGAGACCGCCAAGGCCGCGCTCGCGAAAGCGAAAAAGGCGACCGCGGCGGAGGAATCGGATAAGGAGAAGCCGGCGAAAAAGGCCACCGTCGCGAGCAAAGGCGATGAGACCAAGGAAGGCTCCGGCGGGTCCGGCGGCAAAGGTTCGGGCGCGGGCGGCGCCTCGGAGTTCGGCTGGTACGGGAACATGTTGCACGACCGTTTTTACAGCGAGTGGGTGCAGCCGCGCACAGTCGTTGCTTCTGGCGCCAAGCTTTCCGTCCTCGTCAAAATCCGGATCCAGAAAGACGGTCGCGTCTCCGATTTCACGGTCGTCAGGCCGTCGGGCAACGTGGTCGTCGATGAATCGGTGGAAGCGGTTGGCACACGGGTAAAACGCGTCGACCCTTTGCCATCCGGGCTGGGCGACGATTATTATGACGTCCAGATCAACTTCGAGTTTAACGCCGACCAATGAGACACACTTTCAAGCTTCAGATTGCCCTTGCCCTTCTTTGCCTAACGACGCTGACGACGCGCGCCGCCGAGGACGTGCCCACGATTACGGTGAGCAAAGGCGACCGGATCAATCTCAACCTCGCGGGAGTGACCGGGAGCGAGGGCGCGACCGCGACCAGCATTGTGAAAAAAGACCTGACGCTCGTCGGCCTTTTCAATCTCGGGAGCGCGAACGCCTCCTACACGGTGAGCGGCGAGGCGAGCGGCGGGAGCCTGCAGGGCCAGGTGGTCGATCACAGCGGCGGCGCCGTTCTTTCCAAAACATACAACGGCGAGACCCGCGCCAACGCGCACCAGTTTGCCAACGACATCATCGAGACGCTCACCGGGAGCAAGGGATTGGCCGGAAGCAAGATCAGTTTTATCGCCACCCGGAGCGGGCGGAAGGAAGTTTACGTGGCCGATTACGACGGGAGCAACGTCCAGCAAATGACCCACGACAAGGCGATCAGCGTCCATCCCTCGCTCAGCCCGGACGGCCGGCGGGTCGCTTACACCGGTTACCAGAGCGGCTATGCCGATGTCTACGTGATCGATCTGGCGAGCGGGGCGCGGAATCGAGTCGCAAATTATCCGGGCACGAACAGCGGCGCGACCTTTTCGCCTAACGGCAGCCGACTCGCCCTAACGATCAGCAAAGACGGTAACCCCGAGCTCTACACGATCAGCGCGGGCGGCGGCGGGGCGGAGCGCCTGACCCGGACACGCGGAGTCGAGTCGAGCCCGACCTGGTCGCCGGATGGCTCGGAAATCATTTACTCGTTCGACGGCTCAGGCGGGCCGCACCTTTACCGAATCTCCTCGAGCGGTGGACAAGGACGGCAGATTTCGACCGGCTACGGTTATTGCACGGAGCCGAGCTGGTCGCCGGATGGAAAGAAGGTGGCTTTCAATGTCCGCTCGGGCGGCGAATTTCAGATCGTCGTGCTCGATCTCGCGGGCGGCGGCAAGCGGATCGTGGGGACGGGGGAGGATCCCGCCTGGGGGCCGGATTCGCGGCATCTGATTTTCACCGAAGGCGGTACGCTCTACATGGTTGACACGGTGAACAGCCGGAAGACCGAAGTGCTCGGCGGCCTCGGGAAAATCACCGAGCCGAGCTGGTCTCGTTAGGGAAAGAGCCCGTTGCGGTAGCAGAGACGCCGCGTAGCACAGCCGTCCCGGCTGTGGTCGACCTGATCGAGCGTGCACTGGCGAGGTGCTTTGTCTTTGCGCCACCTCACGATCTTCGTGCCGTGCCGAAAGCGCCCGCCGGTGAAATGGTCGTAGGTCACCTCGACCACCACCTTCGGATCGACCGGCTCCCATTCCCCGCTCCGCTCTGTACTCCAGCGACTGGGCCCGCCCGGCGCGTTGCCGGTAAAGCCCGGCGGCTTTTTCAAAGCCTCGAATTTTTTCGTCAGGTCCTTCTTCTCGCTCGCCTTGAACGCGGATGTGAAGCCGACGTGATGGAGCAGCCCTTCCTCGTCGTAAAGCCCGAGCAGAAGCGAGCCAATGACCCGCGCGCCGCTCGCATAACGAAATCCACCGACCACACAGTCGACTGTGCGGGTTTGTTTGATCTTGAGCATGGCGGTGCGCTCGCCCGAGGCGTAGGCGGCGTCGAGCCGTTTCGCGATGATGCCGTCAAGATTGCCGCCCACTTTTTTGAACCACTTCTGCGCCCGGCGCAGGTCGTCGGTCGCGGGGGAAAGGCGGATTTGCTTTTCGTTAGGGAAAAATTTGCGCGCGAATTTTTCGAGCAAGTCGCGACGCTCGCGCAGGGGCGTCTGGAGGAGTGATTTGCCATCCGCCCCGGCGAGGAGATCGAAGACGACAAACATTGCCGGATGGGCCGCGGCAAGTTTTTGCACCCGGCTGGCGGCAGGGTGGAGGCGGAGCTGCAATTCGTCGAAGGAAAGCGCGCCACCAATCGGGATGACCAGCTCGCCATCGAGGACGAAGTGTTTCGCTTTCAATTTTTCCAGCGCCCTGACGACGTCCGGAAAATAACGGGCGAGCGGCTGGCCGGCTTTCGATTGGAGGAAAACCTCGTCGCCCTCTCGGAAAGCGAGACAGCGAAAGCCGTCCCACTTCGGTTCGTATTGCCAGCCGTCGCCGCTTGGAATCTCATCGGCCGAACGCGCCTCCATTGGCGGGAGTGGAGGTTTGGGTAGCACACCCAATCGTAGCATAGCCGTCTCGGCTGTGGGGCCACCGGGCATCTTGCCCGGTCATTCAAACACCGGGCGAGACGCCCGGTGGCCCCACAGGCAGGATGCCCGTGCTACGTGTAACGGCGCGGTTCGAGTTTCGGCGGTCGCTTTCCTTTTCGCACCGCTCCGCTCACCGGGATGTAGTTCAATTCCGCCCGATCGACCGCGCAACGGAGGAGCAATCCGCCCCGGCTCATGTCGCCGCGTCCGACAAAATCGGCCGGAAAACGGAGCCGTTCCTGCAACAGCTCGAGCAAAACGCCGACATATTTGCCCGTCGCGATGCTCCCGAGGAGGACAACCTCGCACTCCGGAGTCAGCTGCCTGACGAGCCGGCGCACGTCGCGCTCGAGCGGTTTGCGATAACGCGGATCGTCCGCGTCGATATCGACCTCCGCAAATTCGCGCAGATCGCCTAACGACACCGGGGCGGCGGCGGGGACGAGCCCGCGTGTCGGGGTGATGACCAGGACGCGGGAAAGATCCGGCTGCGCGAAGGCGTTGGCGTAGGCCAGTTTCCCGCGAAAATACAAACCGCTCAGAAAAGTGAAGACTTCGCCTAACGACACCGCCTCGGCCGCGCGCAGGCGCTGGGCGAGAGCAAACTGGGCCCGCTCGCTCAGCAGCATCCGGGCGCGGCGACCACCGGCATAGGCCGGCGAGAGGAGAAAAGTGCGCGTCATCATGTAATGTCGGCTGTCCTCAGCGGAAGAGCGTTTCGCCAGGCAAAACGTCCTGCGCTGAGACAGCGCACGCTACATGAAATCCGGATTCCTCGAAAAACTGATCGAACGGCTCGGCCGGGTCGGGCCGGAGGAGGTCCAAAATTACCTCCTCCGCCTCGCCCAGGAAAAAGGATTTCTCGAGACGATTTTTAATTCCATCCAGGAAGGTATTATCGTGACCGACGCCAAAGGCCGGATCACCTATCTGAACGAGGCCGCCTGCGAAATCTTCGGCCTCGACGGCGACAAATCGGTCGGCAAACCGCTCGACGAACGTGTTCAGGGTCTCGATTGGCAGGCGCTCTCGCAATCGGACAGCGTCCTCAGCCGGGACATGGAAATTTTTTATCCGGCCAATCGGTTCATCAATTTCTACGTCGTCCCGCTCATGATCGAGCGGCGCAGCGAAGGGAAATCGGCGGACGGCTCGATCGCGGAACGGGTCGGTCACGCCATGATCCTGCGCGACATCACGGAAAGCCGGCGCACGACCGAGGAAACGATCGAGTCGGAGCGGATTTCCGCCCTCACCCTTCTCGCCGCGGGCGTGGCGCACGAGATCGGCAACCCGCTTAATTCCCTCCACATCCATCTGCAACTGATGGAGAGAACGGTGCGCAAGCTCTCCGCCGACAAAGACAAGCGCGAGCTCCAGGAATCGATCGACATCGCGCGGGCGGAGATCAACCGGCTCGATTCCATCGTGACGCAATTCCTCCGCGCCATCCGCCCATCGAAGCCGCAGCTTCATCCGGAAAACATCAACGCCCTCGTGGAAGAGACGGTCCGTTTTTTCCAGCCGGAAATAAAAGATCGCGACATCGTGGTCGAGACGGAACTGCGCTCCGACCTGCCGCCGCTCCAGCTCGATCGCGACCAGATGAAGCAGGTCTTCTACAACGCGATCAAGAACAGCTTCGAAGCGATGAAGCGCCGCGGCATTCTTCGCATCCGGACCGATCGCGACGACACCCACGTTACGATCAGTTTCACCGACACGGGGGGCGGGATTTCGGCGGAAAACCTGAGCCGGGTTTTCGAGCCCTATTTCACGACCAAATCGACCGGCTCCGGGCTTGGCCTCCTCATCGTTAGGCGAATCGTGCGCGAGCACGGCGGGGAGCTCGCGATCGAGAGCAGCGAAGGCAAAGGGATGACGCTGAGCATTCGGCTGCCCTTCGTCGATCGCCGCGTCCGGATGCTGCCCGAGAAGGCGGAGGGATGATTTCTTACAGAAGGGAACAAAGGAAACAAAGAGGGCTTGCCGCGCATCCCTTCTTCGTTGTCTTCGTTTCCTTCTGTTCCACTGTTTGCCGATGCAACCGACTGTCCTCATAGTCGATGACGAAAAACACACCCGCGACGGGTTGCGGAGTTTGTTAGGCGACGAATACGACACCTACGTCGCGGCCGATATCCAGAGCGCGATCGATGTGCTCTCGCGCGATCAGATCGATGTCCTCCTGACCGATCTCCGGCTCGGAGGCGAGGATGGAATGGCGCTGATCGAGCGCGCCCTGAAAATGCCGCATCCGCCAGTCTGCATCATGATGACCGCCTACGGTTCGGTCGATACCGCGGTCGAGGCGATGAAGCGCGGCGCTTACGATTTCGTGACCAAGCCGCTCAATCTCGACAAGGTCGAGATGTTGATCGCACGGGCGCTCGGGAGCCGGCGCCTCGAACAGGAAAACCGCTCGCTTCGCCAGCAGGTGGACGAACGTTTCGCGCTCGAAAGCATTCTCGGTGAATCGCTCGCGTTGCGCGAAGTGCTCGACACCATCCGGCAGGTCGCGCCTTCGGCGGCCAATGTGTTGATCGAGGGTGAGAGCGGCACGGGCAAGGAACTGGCCGCGCACGCCATTCATAATCTGAGCCGGCGGCACAAGGGGAAGTTCGTCACCGTGCATTGCGCGGCGCTCTCCCCGCAGCTGCTCGAGAGCGAGCTATTCGGTCACGAACGCGGCGCCTTCACCGGCGCGCACGAGCGCCGGATCGGGCGTTTCGAGCAGGCGAATGGCGGCACCATTTTCCTCGACGAGATCGGCGAGATCGACGCCACTACGCAGATCAAACTCCTGCGCGTGATGAGCGAAGAGCGGGCCTTCGAACGGGTCGGCGGCTCGCAGACTTTGCACGCCGACGTCCGCCTGATCGCGGCGACGAACAAGATTCTCGAGACGCTCGTGAGCGAGGGAAAATTTCGCGACGATCTCTATTTCCGGCTCAACGTGGTCAAGATCACGATGCCGCCGTTGCGGGCGCGGAAGGAAGATATTCCGCTTCTCGTGCGCGCCTTTTTGCGGCATTTCTCGAAGGCGAATGAGAAACCGACGCTCGAGATCACGGCCGACGCGATGAACACATTGCTGGCTTACGATTGGCCCGGAAACGTGCGCGAACTGCGGACCGCGATCGAGCACGGCGTGGTGATGGCTTCCGGCGCAAAGGTCGGTCTGCGCGATCTGCCGGCGGCTGTGCGGCAGGCGGCGGGCGCGCCTTTGCCGGCCGGTCTTTCGCGCCTCAAGAGTTTCGACGAAAAAGCGAGTCCGCTCGATCTGCACGCGACCGAGCAACGCCTCATCCGCCAGGCCCTCGCCGCCACCGACGGCAATATCACCGCCGCCGCCAGGAAGCTGGGCATTAGCCGCCGAACTCTGCACCGGAAAATTAACGAGATGAAGTCCGCCGATGAGGACGGCGGAATGACGAAACCCGAAAGAAAGAGCTCAGCGTCATGATTTCACCTTCGTCATTCGTGATTCGTCATTCGTCATTCTCTTCCCATGCCCGGTAGCGCCGACGCCATCCAGCGGAGCATCCACGCGCTCGAATCGGGCTTCGCCGCAATCTGGGTGCGACGCGCCCTGATCGCGCTCGCGATCATCGGGATGGCGCTCTTTTATTTCATCCACGAGTTCCGCGGGCTGGCCACTTCGCAGGCGATGGATCAGGCCCAGATCGGCCGCGAATTCCTGCACGGGCACGGCTGGCAGACGAAGTTCGCGCGCCCGCTCGCGGTCGGGCAATTACAACGTCACGGGAAGGATCCGGCGAGCAGAGTCTGGATCGACACCTACAACGCGCCGCTCCCGCCGGTGGTCGACGCGCTCGCGCTTCTCCCGGTGAAAGGACACCTCAAGATGACGCCGCGCGACATCATCTACACCGGCGATAAAGCGATCGCCTTTCTCTCGATCCTGCTTTTTCTCGCTTCGGTCGCCGTCCTTTTTTTCACCGCGCGCCGGCTCTTCGATGAAACCCTCGCGCTCCTCAGCTGCGGGCTCGTGCTCGTCTGCGACACGATCTGGCAATACACCCTCTCGGGTCTGCCGCAGATGCTGCTCCTCCTCCTATTCAACCTTACGATCTACGCGCTCGTTCGCGCGATCGACGCGCAAACCAACGGCCGCCCCGTCGGCGGCTGGCTGGCCGCGACCGGCGCCGGCTTTGGGCTCCTCGCCCTTTCTCATGCCCTAACGATCTGGATTTTTTTCCCGGCCCTGATTTTTTGCGCGTTCTATTTTCGGCCGCGGATCTGGGCGGCGGTCCTTGTCCTCGCCCCCTTCGTCCTTCTCTATACGCCGTGGCTGATCCGGAATTATTTCGTCTGCGGCAATCCCGGCGGCGTCGCGATCTACTCGTTTTTCGATCAGATCGGGATGAGCGAAGCGGCTCACATGCGTCATGTTGCGATCGATTTCCAAGGCATGTCGCCTGGATTTTGGCGGAACAAAATCACCACCAACATCCTCGATCAGACGGGCAAAATTTTTCACTACTTCGGCTTCAGCGCGGTCGCGCTTTTCTTTTTCGCCTCGCTCCTCCATCCCTTCCGGCGCGCTGAAACCGCGGCCACCCGCTGGTTCGTGCTCGCGATGTGGTTTGGGGCGGCGGTCGGGATGGCGGTCTATGGGATCACGGAGGAACAGGGTGTGGCCGCGAACCAGCTCCATCTCCTCTTCCTCCCCATCATGACCTGCTTCGGGCTCGCCTTTCTCCTCGTGCAATGGAACCGCCTCGGCATTCAATACCGCATCGCGCGGATCGGTTTTCTCATTCTGCTTTTCCTCATCTGCGGGTTGCCGATGATCTTCACATTTGTCTTTTCCAGCTCGAAAGGGAGCATCCGCTGGCCGCCCTACGTGCCGCCCTATATCGCGGTCCTCAACGAATGGATGCAGCCGAACGAAATCACGGCGAGCGACATGCCCTGGGCGGTCGCCTGGTATGCCGATCGGCGCGCCCTCTGGCTCCCGGAATCCGTCCATGCCTTCACCGAGTTCAACGACTACAACCTGCTCGGCGGCCCGCTCAACGCGATCTATCTTACCCCGGTGAGCGGGAGCCAGAATACTTTGCGCGACATCCTGAAAGGCGAATACAAGGACTGGGGCACGGTCATTTTGCGGAGCGTCGATCTGCAAAAATTTCCGCTCAAATGGGCGACCTTGCTCGGGTTGGATAACGAGTGCGTTTTCTTTAGCGATCACGACCGGCAGAAGATCAGCACCGAACCGTGAGCGCGCCGGAAGCAAAAAACGCTTATTCGTGAGTAAATCGGGTTTGGCGTGGATATGACACGCCAAACCCCGTGATCAGGATCAGAAGTCGAATCTCGTGGCAGCAGTCGTAACGCTTCCAGTTCCGACTTGGATCCCGCACAAGTTCGTCACAACACCGAATCGCATTGGAGCGATCAGAATAAACGCGTGGCTGTTTCGGTGGCGCGCCTGTTACCCGCGGGTTGCCGTTGATATCGAAGATTTCGGCCGTGCCGGTGGCGGTAACGGCGGTTCCTGCCTTGTCCACCACAACTTCCCGATGCTCCCTATTCCAACGCAGGGGCACTCGTACATCCCAACTGTTTATACGTTAGCAGAATGGGTTGGCGCGGATAGAACGCGCCAAACCCTCGAAAGCCGGCCAGAGGTCGCGACAACAGCCGGGGAATTTCTACTGCGGCAGCCGTGTCGCCGTTCCCACACCTAATCCGGTGCCGTCGCCAGGACCTACATCAATCTGGGTGGTCCAAATCTGCTTTCCACCCGGTCCTATGTAGATGTTAAAGCTTGGACCGCCGGTGATTGATAGTGTGCCTGTGCAGTCCGCTGCGACCGTATAGGTTCCTACCCCTCCGGTGGCGTCGATAAGAATCGTGCCCCCGATGTTCACCGTGCCGAATGTGTTGTACGTCGTACCATCTCCATTGAACTGGAGGCCCTGCAGGACGGCTTTCGGTAGCAGGTTCCCACCGACACGTGTGTACCCGTCGAAGGTCCATAGATACAAGCCATGTAGCCTGTCCACGCTGCACACTTGCGAGTCGACTCCCGCCCGCGCGGTAGCGGATGTGCCCGGCGCCATAGTGGCAGCCAAGCCCACCAACGCACAGGCGAAGAGCAAGTAGCTTGTTATGCTTTTAACTAATTTTGTTTTCATTTGTATGAATTTCCTTTTCTTCTTTTGGCCTTCCTTGAGTCCTCGTTATTGAGTTGTCATTTCTGGCCGTTCACTGGTGTACTTCGCGGAATTTGGCCGGGCGTTACGCGGAAAATGCAGAAACTTGAGAACCACGGATCCGCCTGCGCC
>JBBQHV010000040.1:0-11034 GCA_038324295.1 Chthoniobacterales bacterium | reverse complement strand
GATCCTTTGGAAGGCATTGAGCACGCCCGTATACATGACCACGGGCCGGCCATCGATCGGATATTGCGCGCGGAATTTTTCCGGCTCCGGATGGTCGAACAACTCCGGCTCGATCCCGGCCGGAACCATATCCACTTTCCGTTCCGGCACTCCGTGTGCCACAAACCAATCCTTCAGTTCCGGCGAGACGGCGGTGATATGGTCCGGGAAAATCGGCGTGAACCAATCCAGCGCACGCGCGAGGCCGTGGGCAAGCCAGGCCGGCCGAATGAAACGATAGCCCGCTAACTCATCCGACATCAGATTGACCGCGTTATAAAGCAGCGGCCGGCGCGTAATCCATTTCGCCAGAATACCAATGAGCGCGCCTTCGTAGTTATGCGCGTGAATGATATCCACCTGTTCTTCGCGGATGACGCGACAGAGTAAGAGCAGGAGCTTGAAGTCGAAGACGAACTTTTCCGGCGAAGGCCCCACCTTGGCGTTCCCCTCCGGCCGGAACGAAGCGGTGCGACGGACCTTGGCGCGCCGGACTCTGATATTTTCCTGACCGGTCGGATAGGTCACGATGTGAACGTTGTGCCCCATATCCGTGAGCGTGTCGGACATTTCCCGAATACTGGCGGCCGACCCGTGATTCGCCGGGAACGGACAAGCCGCGACCATGGCGATCGAATAAGTCTCCCGGCCGCCCACCGGATCGGCAATAGCGTTGCTCATTGGACCGCGACAGGCGACTTGAGATACGGGCTTGCCACTTCCCGCGAGATGATGCGAGCCGGCACTCCCATGACGGTGCAGTTACTGGGCACATCGGCCACGACGAGGGAGTTGGCGCTTACAACTACGTTGTCACCGATGGTCAGTCCTCCCATGACCTTACAGCCGGCTCCCAAATAGACATTGTTGCCAACGACCGGCCAACCGGTTCCCCGGACACTGCCGACACTTACTCCCTGGTTAAGGGTGCAACTATGCCCAATCTTCTTCGCGAGAATGAAAATTCCACAAGAGTTATGCACGATAAGCCCCGGTCCGATTTCCGACTCGCGATGGATATGGATACCTGTGAGCGCCTGACAAATGGTGTTACTAACGAGATAGATCGCGATCAATATTTGGCGAATGACCGGCACCTTTACCTCATAACACCAGCGACCGAAGCGATGCATCACGACGGCGATGGTGCCGAATTCGAGGAAAGGAGTGATTCGCTTGCGAAAGAAGGTTTTATCCTGCGGCCGCACGCCGTAGCCACGGACTTTGCGATCGAGATCAGCTCGGATGGTTTCAAACATAGGTTGGAATTATTCGAGATAGCCCAGTGCCTGGAGGCGTTCTTCCACCTTGGCTGACTCTTCGTCGGTGTAGCCGCTCGGCCGATCGCTTCCGGAGGTTCCGGAGGCCGCGCCCGATCTAAGGGGGTGAGCGGCGAGGAATTCAGGCTTGAAAATATCTTCGAGCACATGGCCATCCATGTCTTCGGGGACCGGGACACCGAGCAAGTGCAGGATGGTCGGAGCGAGATCGATGAGATGCGCATTCTCGACCTCAGCACCACTCTTAAAGGCCGCCGATCGTGCCACCACGATTCCGTAAAGCCGATGCGTGCCGCCCCATTCCGAAGTGTCGGAGGGCTTGTGCTCGCGGATGACGAGGGCCGGCTTATCGGTGTCCTCAGGAAAGCTCGGCTGCGTCGAGAAGAGGCTGTTCTCGCTCCACCAATCCAGCACGAGGTCGGCGCCCTCGTTGGAAAAGGGGCCGTGAAAAATCTCGTCGCGGCGCCAGACCTGGTTGATCACCGGCTGCCCGGTGCGCGGGTCCTTCAGCTCGGCGAGCTTTGCGATGATCGTGTTGACTAACGAGTCGTAGTCGGCCGGATCGACGATGCCCTCGGGCTTGATGCCTTTGAGGTTAATCCAAATGCTCGGCGGCGAAGCGAGCACTTCGCTGCAATAGGCTTTGGTCCGACTCCAATCGATGCTCGTGAAGGCGGAGTAAGCGAGCTCGGTTTTCTTGAGGAGCCTGGGAAAGAGATCGGCGATCCGGCTTTTCTGGCGGGAAGTAAGTGAGCTGCGCAAGAGCGAGTAGCCCGTCCGCATGATCTTTTTCCAGGCTGTCTGCAAACCGGAAGTAGCTGTCTCTTTGTAATGAAGGAGACCTAATTGTGCGAGATAGCGGTTAAGGTAAATCGTCCGGTCCACGACGGGTCCACCGCCGTGGTCGGAGACGACAAAGACAGAGGTTTCGGGCGGAAGCCGGTCGAGGATCTGGCCGGTCGCGGCGTCAAGCCGCTCATAGACTTTGCGAATGGCGTTGCCAAACTTCGGCACCAAGGTCGGATCATGCAGGAAATGATCCTTATCCATGTGCTGCCAAAAATAGTGCTGCACCGTATCGATCGACATGAAGACGAACATCATGACGTCCTGCGGATGGTTTTCCAAAAGGTAGAGCGCAGCCTTGGTCCATTGCTCATCCATTTGCCGCATCTCTTCCAGGACCTGATCGCGCCGTTCGTCCGTCGTCATGGCGCCGAGAAAGCGAAGATCGAGCTGGATGTCGCCGAGCAGTTTGGTCAGCTCGTCGCGCAAAGCCGGCGGATGGATGAACGGACTGGAGGCCGAGGGCGTGTCCATCCCGGAAATTTGAAAACCTTGCAGCGGTTCGGGTGGATAGGTGAAGGGGATGTTCATCGTGCCGACGGTGTAGCCAGCATCGTTGAGCAGCTTCCAGACGGTGGGCGAGCGGCGCGAAGTGGCGTTGGCGTAATTCATCGCGTAACCGCCGTGTTCGGTTTCGACGAAATGGAAAATGCCGTGTTTGCCCGGATTTTTTCCGGTCATGAACGATGTCCAGGCCGGCGGCGTGATCGGCGGCAGGATCGAATGGAGCGGGCCTGAGACTCCGCCTTTCATGAGCCTGGCCAGATTTGGCATGCCGCCTTCCTCCATCCAAGGCCGGATGAGGGTCCAGGTCGCGGCATCGAGACCGATCACTACTACTTTCGGGTCTTTTCTCATTTCGGACTGATCATTTATAGACCCGCCAGGTTTCCATGCCGGTCGGGTCGAAGCGGAAATCGGTCACCGACGTCCCGAGTTCGCTGAGGCGTTCCCGGACGACGTGGCGTTTATTGAACGGGCAATAGAGCATAAGATGCCCGCCGCCGCCCGCTCCGGTGATCTTGCCGCCGATCGCGCCCGCTTTGCGCGCTTCTTCGTAGAGCTCGTCGATGCGTGGAGTGGTGATCCCCTTGGCCATCTTTTTCTTTTGCAACCAGCCCTCGTGCAGCATGTCGCCGAAGTGATCGAGATCGCCCGCGAGCAGGGCTTTTTTCATCTCAATGGCGATCGCTTTCACCTGATCCATCGCCGCCAATGGCTCTGCTTCCTGTTTCGTCGCGCTCTTCATCTGGCTGTCGATGATCGGGTCTGCGTCGCGACTTCCGGTGAAGCAGAGGATGAGGTTGTATTCGAGTTCGTTGATCAAATAGGGCGTAAGCCGAAGCGGGGTCACGACCACTTCCTCGCCGTGGAATTCCATGAAATTGAAACCGCCGAAGGCCGCGGCGTATTGGTCCTGACGGCCACCTTTGATCCCGACATCATTGCGCTCGATATCGAAAGCGAGCCCGGCCATGCCGGCGGGTGTGATGGGCAGCCCGAGCAGCTCCCGAAACAAACCGATCAGCGCGACGGTGAAGGTCGAGGAACTTCCCAACCCGGAACCCGGCGGCGCGTCGGCATGCACGAAGAGGTCGAAGCCATCCGTCCGAAACTTGTCGAGCTCGAAGCGTTTCAGCACGCCTTTGACCAGATCCATCTGGCCATCGAAACGAAATTCATGCTCCTCCGTCCAGTAGACGACGGTGCCGTAATCGAACGAGCGAAACCCGATCGAACGTTCCGACTTCGGCACGAGCGTGGCGTAAACATAACGTGAGATGGTGGCGTTGAGCACACAACCGCCGCGCGTATCGCAATAGGGCGAAACGTCGGTGCCGCCGCCGCCAAAACTGAGACGCAGCGGCGTCCGGGCGCGCACCATTTTTATCTCACTGAGGAAATTCTTCGGCTGTTTGTCCATTATTCGCGCTCGGGGATCGCCTGGCTCAGTAGCACTTTGCCTTCCATGTCGGCGGGAATTGGTAATCCGAGCAATTGCAGAACAGTCGGCGCCACGTCGACGATCTTGGCGCCTTCGAGCCTGCGCCCTTGCGCAAGGCCCGCGGCCGGTTTGAGCAAAATCATCCCCTCCTGCGCGTGGTTGGCGCCGTCGGGGCCGGTATCATTTTCAAAGGTGTGCAACTTGCCGCCGCCCACGGTCCCAACCGAGCGCCAATAAAGATCGCCGAAATAGACGATCAGATCCGGAGCGACGCCGCGCACTTCCTGGTAGAGTTCTTCCGGCCGATAAACCTTCGTCCCGATCTCCTTGCCGTTTTCATCGCGGATACTCTTCAAGCCGGCAATCAGCTCATCCCGCACTTTCTCGTAATCCTCCGGCGGAATCGTGCCCTGCGGCTCACGCCCCGCGACATTGAGAAAAATGCGCGCGTAATAGCCGCCATCTCCCCACGCCTTCGTTTTCGGCCAATCGATTTTAACCCTGGAAAGCGGCACGGCGGTTTCCGGCTTTTCCATGAGAGCGAGATAACCATTGGCCATCAGCCATTCATTCACGCAGATCCCGCCATCCATTCTCTTCGCGCCGTGATCCGACACCACGAGCACATCGGTCTCCTCGTCGGCGAGTTTGAGGAGTTCTCCGATTTCCCGGTCGACTTCGATGTAGTAATCGTGAATCGCGCTCTCAAACTCATTGCCCGCTTTATAAAAGCGATGGGCCGGGTCCATGTTGTCCCAGAGCGCATGATGAATTCGGTCCGTCCCCATCTCCACCATCATGAAATAATCCCAGTCCTCCCGGTCGAGCAGATGGCGCGCGAGCTGAAAGCGTTTGCGCGTCATCTCGTAGATGTCGGCCAGGATTTTCGCCTTGTTCCCCGACCGAAAATCGCGGACGTCGAGAATGTATTCGCCGACTACTTCCTCGATCTCTTTTTTCAGCTCCGGAGGATGCGTGTACTCGCAACTGATGTCCGGGGTGAGAAAGTCGGTCACCATCACGCCATTCAACGGCTTCGGCGGATACGTGCCGGGGACACCGATGACGATGCTGCGCTTGCCCGCGCGCGAGAGAATTTCCCAAAGCCGATCTTCCTTGATCGCGAGTGAATTGGCGATGGCATAACGATCATAAGAGTGATCGGCGCGATTCCGAAAACCGTAGACTCCGAGCACGCCCGGACTTTTCGACGACATCATGACCGACCAGGCCGGCACGGTAATGGGCGGATCGCAGGAGCGCAGGGGACCGTGCAAACCCTGCTCGTAAAGCGACTTCAAGTTGGGCAATTCATCGAGCCAGCGATTGAAAACCAAGTCCGGCTCGACGCAATCGAGACCGATCAACATGACGCGTTTTCTCTTCCCCGGCACAGCCTTGGACGGGGTCTCTTCGGATTTCTGGCCGGCGGATGACCGTGAAAATAATTTGTTCAGCATGGGACTGGTGAAAGTCAGGTATCTCCTGTCATGAGGTGAAAGCTATCGTTCTGGAACCGTTCCTTGTGATGATGGTGCGTCTCTCTTTTGGATCATCGCCCTTTCCCTGGCTGTTCTCACCTGCTCAGTTTGCCCTCACTGATGGAGAGACGGCCGAGCAAACGTGCGCCGCGGGAATTTCGCGGACCCGGGCGGGCTTGCGAGTCCGGCCGGCAATCTTAGCGGACAAATTCCTCGCCGAAACAGACCGCTGACGCCCGCCTTAATCCACCAGACATTCCTGGCCGGAGCGTGCTTCGTTGGCGGGCTCGACGCTAAAGCGACAGGAGACCGCCCCGACGCCGGCACCCACTTTTTCCGCGACGCCATGATGCCGGAAAATCTTGTGCGGAATCTGCATCTCCGTCCGGTAGAGCCCTTCCTGCTCGTGCGTCACGTAGCGCAGTTGCCGATAAAGACGGAGCAATTCCTTAAAGGCCTTGGCGATGACTTTCAGGTTTGCGCCCGACGACTTGCCGAAGCGCCGCGGATAGTGGCTCACTTTCACTTCGTGGATTCGCATCCCGAAGGCGTTCGCTTGCGCCAGGATTTCCGTGTTCACCATCGCCCCGACGGAGCGGATCTGGACCCGATCGAAAACCGAGCGCTGGAAAATTTTGAAGGCGCAATCGATGTCGCGCACTTTCACTCCGAGGACGAGGCGGACGAGCATTTTCCAGCCTAACGCGTTGATCAAACGGTGGGGCGGATCCTGCCGTTTCCCCCGGTAGCCGGTGACGATGTCGTAGTCGTTAGACCAGCGCGTGAGGTGGGCGATTTCCTCCAAATCGAATTGGCCATCCGAGTCGGTGAAGAAAATAAAATCGTAGCGGGCGGCGAGAATTCCGCTTTTCAGCGCGGCGCCGTAACCCCGATTATCGACGTGGTGAATCGCGCGTACTTCCGGATATTGCTCCGCCAGTTCATCGCAGAGCGGGGTGGTTGCATCCTTGCTCCCGTCATTGACGAGAATGATTTCCCAAGTCCGGGCCAGCTTCGGGAGCACCATCCGGGCGGACTCGACTGTTCGCCGAATGTTGGCCTCTTCATTGAACGCTGGAAAAATGACAGAAAGGGTCGCGGCCGGCTCATCCTGATGACTGCTCTGACCATTTTTGCCGTTTAAGCTATGCGGAACGTCTTTCATGTTTTTAAAGATATTTCTAGAGTTTATAAAGTTTCTGGAAATGTGTATATGGAAATCTGATCTCCGGCGACAAACTCGTCCCAGAATTAGGCAGCAGCGAAATTGCTTCGTGGAGGGTTCAGGCTTCTACCCACGCAGCCCCGATGATTGCTCCGTAGAGCAGGGGCGAGCAAGACCGAGAGGGATTGATTTTGCTCACCCATGACTTCGAAGGTAACAAATCCGTTACAATCCGGCAATCAAAAAGGTCTATGGCCCTCACAGAGAGGAATTTTTTTGCCAGCGGGCGCGTCCGCGGCTATCGGCAGCGGGGGAAAATCGACTCTGAACCATAATATTTACTATGACCAATCCAACTGAAACATTGCAGGATTCCATCCGCGCGGCCTGTCGCACTTTTGAATCGCTCGCGGAACTGGCGCCGCCTGTTCTGGCGGTCGCGGATGCGCTCACGGAATGTCTTTGTGGAGGAGGAAAACTTCTCGTGTGCGGCAATGGCGGGAGCGCGGCCGACGGGGCGGATTTCTCCGCCGAATTCGGCTGCCGTTTCATCACCGATCGACGCCCCTACCCCGCGCTCAATCTCGCCCAGGGCGGCAGCCTGATGAGTGCGATCGGGAACGACTACGGCTTCGACGAAGTCTTCGCCCGCCAGGTCCGCGGGCTCGGTCAGCCGGGCGACGTGCTGCTCGCGATCACGACGAGCGGCAATTCAAAAAACATCCTGCGCGCGCTGGAGGAAGGAAACGCCCGTCGCCTAACGACTGTCGCGCTGCTCGGGCGGGACGGCGGACCGGCCAAAGGGCTCGCCAAAATTGAGCTCCTCGTGCGCAGCGACACGACCGCGCGCATTCAGGAAGCGCACAAATTCCTCCTCCACGTCATCTGCGGGATGGTCGACGCGCGTCTTCCAAAAACCTAGATCCGCGCGCCGCTCTGGAGAGGTCGTTAGGCCAGGAAGGTCACGCCCCGTTACTCGGCTCCACCTCGAGCAGGTTGCGGATCGCTTCATCCAGCCGGTCGAAGTTGATCGGCTTCGTCAGGTGCTCGGAGAATCCGGCCGCGCGCGCTTTGCTGATATCATTTTCCATCCCAAAACCGCTCAGGGCAATGCCCCGGAGCGAATGTTTGGCGCGCAATTCCTTCATCAGCTCGTAGCCGCTGCGATCGGGCAGCCCGATATCGCTGATCAGCAGATCAAAGTCCTCCTTCCCCGCCTTCTCCACCGCCTGGTCGGCGCTATGCGCGAGCGTGATGCGATAGCCGCGCCGCTCGAGCAGCATCTTCATGCCGAGGCAGGTGTCGTGGTGATCGTCCACCACCAGCAAATGGCTTTGCTGAGAAGGAGCACTCTCGGCGGACGCAGCGGGCGCGTCGCGCAGCGTCCGCTTTTCTTTCGCCGGTGTCGGGACGGTGTTTAGGGTGATGCTAAAAGTCGATCCTCGATCGGGCCCTTTGCTTTCCACCGCGATGTGTCCGCCATGCGCGCGGACCATTTCTTTGGAAATGGCGAGGCCCAGCCCGAGACCGCCAAACTTTCGCGTGATCGAGCTTTGCCCTTGCTCGAAAGCGTTGAAAATCTTTCCCAACTTTTCCGGCTGGATGCCAATGCCGCTGTCGATCGTGCGGATCTCGATTTGCTCTTCGTTAGGGTTGGAGGTTTCGACCACGATGCGGCCGCCGTCCGGCGTAAATTTAACGGCGTTCTTGATCAGGTTCCAAAAGACCTGCTGGAGGCGGGCCGGATCGCCATCGACATGCTCGCGCGTGGCCTGGAGGCGAAATTCGAAGTCCTGCTTTTTCTGCAGGATATCTTCGCGACAAATTTCGTAGGCGCGCAGGAGCGTTTCATGAATGGAAGTGATCTCGAAACTGAGCTGCAACTTCCCTTTGGAGATGCGCGTGATGTCGAGCAGGTCGTCGATCAGCCGCGCTTCCAGCTCGACGTTGCGCCGGATGACGGCGAGCGCCTGGCGCACTTCGGGCCCATCGGGCGCGCGCGCTTCCAACTCCGCCACCATCGCGATGACGGGCGAGAGCGGATTACGCAGCTCGTGCGAGAGAAGCGCGAGGAACTGATCCTTCGAAGCGTTCGCCGAGATCAGCTCCTGGCGCAGCCTGACGTCGCGCGTTTTGTCTTCCACGAGGAAAAGCACGCCCTGCACGACCTGTTTGGAATCCTGCAACCGGAGGAGGTTGACGTTCACGAAATTGGTCGCGCCGGTCTGATCGACGAGCGGTTGTTCGATGAGTTGAAACGGCGTCCCGAAGGAGAGCACCTTTTCGATCGCCTGGCGGGGCGCGATCCCGACCTCCGGATAAGTGGCTTCCCCGATTTCCCTTTCTGGAGGCAGATTCCCGAAGCGGCGGGCCATCAGCCCGAAGGCCTCGTTAGCCTGGAGAAAGCGCTGCGAGACGGGATCGATCAAGGCGATGCCGCTCGGCATGTTCGCGAGGATCTTGTCGTTGAACATGACTTCGCGATCGATCCGGGCGGCCGCTTCGCTCTGCCGGCGATACACTTTGCTCGCGCCCCAGGCGATGATGGCCGTGCCCACGATCAACCAAAGCGCGAGCAGGGTGGTCTTTTGCAAGAGGTCGTGCACCGGCTCGTAAGCGATGGCGCGCGGTTGTTTCACGACCGTCGTCCAACCGGTCGATT
This sequence comes from Chthoniobacterales bacterium, assembly GCA_038324295.1. Taxonomy (GTDB): domain Bacteria; phylum Verrucomicrobiota; class Verrucomicrobiia; order Chthoniobacterales; family UBA10450; genus Palsa-1392. Next base: position 1,616 of record JBBQHV010000040.1, on the reverse strand, counting down.
CCACCGGCGCGAAGGAATAGATGTTGCCGTCGCGCTCCACGTGGCCGGTTCCGTCCGCGCGAATTTCTTTGATGAGCGGTTCCCCCGCTCTTGAATCGAGCGCCGGGTTGGCCTGGAAATCGCCGGTAAAAAGAGCGTGCCCCTCCTGGTCGAGGATCTGACAGGAGGCTTGGTCGGCGAAGTTGATCGTGGAAAGCCGGCGCCCGATGCGCTCGGTCAGGACCGAGACGCCGATGAAACCAAGGATTGAACCATCCGGGGTATGGACCGCCCCGACGACGTTAGCCGCGGCCCGCTGATCGGCGGAGCGGGGATGCACCGCCGAAACATAGACGCCGGGCTTGGCCAGCGCGCCTTTCATCCAGGTGGCTGAGTTAAAGTCCTGCCCGATCAAATCGGGTTCCGGCGGAATCGAGGCGATAAGCCGCCCATCCAGGCCGGTGAGAAACATTCCGTCGATCCGGGGATGGGAAAAATAGGTCTTCGTCAGCCAGCTCTGACCCTCCACCTGAGGATACGGAGTGCTCAAAATCTGCTCCACCTCTTGAAAGGTCTGGTAGTAATCGACCACCGCGCCGGTCCGACTGAGATCGTCGCCCACGAGGTGCGCGATGAGCTGGACAAAGGTCTGCCGATCCCGCAGGATTTTCGATTCCAGAGTGCGGGTCAGGATGGTGTAGGAAATGGCCAGCATCAGGATCGAAGGCACCCAGCCTGCAATCAGGATGCTGATGACCACGTTCAGACGCTCGAAGCGGCCGCGGCTCCCAGTGGGTTTCTTGCTCTTTTCTTGCACGATTTTTGCCCTGTCAGTTTTCGGCTGGTTCGCCTGCGAAGCAACCGGCGAAATCCCGCGGCCCGTCTCCGTTTGTTTCGGAGCGGGGGTCGGCCGCGGTTGCGTGCCGCCGCGCGACCGAGATTTGATTTGACGCATCTCGCGGACGCGGCATCATGTCGCCTCTCTGCACCTCGTCGGTCGCAGTGCTTGAATCGATATGGGAGGAAGCCTTGTGGATGTTATCTGGACGGCCTGTTACCTGAGCGTCCTGATCGGCCTCTCCGGTTACGGATTACACCGCTATTTTATCGTTTACCTGTTCCTGATAAACCGGGGGCGCCCGCCCCTGCCGCTCGCCCATTTCGAGGATCTGCCCGTCGTCACGGTGCAACTGCCGCTCTTCAACGAGATCTATGTCGTGGAGCGATTGCTCACGGCGGTGAGCGAGCTCGATTACCCGCGCGAGCGGCTCCAGATCCAGGTGCTGGACGATTCCACCGATGAGACCTGTGAGATCACCCGTTCCTGCGTCGAACGGCTTACCGCGCAGGGCTTCGACCTCGAGCTGATCCATCGGACTGATCGAGTGGGCTACAAAGCAGGTGCGCTCGAGGCGGGCCTCGCGACCGCCCGCGGCGAATACGTTTGCATCCTCGACGCCGATTTTGTTCCGCGCCCCGAGCTGCTAAAAAAGACCGTCCATTTTTTCACCGATCCGCAGGTCGGCATGATCCAGACCCGCTGGGGCCATCTCAATCGGGGCTACTCCCTTCTCACCCGGGTGCAGGCGATGTTTCTCGACGGGCACCTGCTCCTCGAGCAGGTCGCGCGCAGCCGG
>JBBQHV010000039.1:0-11132 GCA_038324295.1 Chthoniobacterales bacterium | reverse complement strand
CGAGGAGGGAGCCGAGATAGCCTTCCGTGCCGGTAACGAGTAACTTCATGGCTCGCACTACAGCCCGGCCCAGTCTTTGGCGGCTCGCACCACCCGGTAGGTCGGAGATCCGATCGGCCCGGGCAGGCTCGCGCAGAGATGTTGCAGGCCGGACTTCACGGCATGTTCCGTCTCTTCGGCCAGTCGTTTACCCTGGCCGCGAATGCCATGCGCGTGATTCGTGGCCGAGGGATCGGAGATAGTCGGAGCCCGGCGCGGATAATAGGAGCTGCGCAGAAACTTTCTCGCGCGATCCCGTTCCCCACGCTGCAGACAGCGGCTCACCGCATTCATGATCAGCGGCCCGAGTAACTTCCGTTTGTAAGGCTCGACCCCGGGCGCGACCTCCATCGGGATAAGATATTCCACGAGCCGCTCGCTGCAAAGACCGGCTAACGAAGAGGAGGAGCCGGCCGCATGGACGCGATATTCGGCCAGGTAGTCCGGAAGGAAAACGAAAGACCCGCCCTCTTGTGAGAGGCGGATGAAATATTCGGCGTCCGGCGTGTCGAGATCCTCCTGGAAACGAAGCCGCTGCATGTCTTCCGTCCGCATGATCGCAGCGGAGATCGCGATCGCCTGCTGCCAGGCGGCGATCTGCGGGCTTTCCAGGACGCCGGTGCGCAGATTGTACCGCCCGTAGTGTCGCGTCTGTTCCCGGCTCTCGGCCTCGAGGCGAGCGCCGTGGCTGTCGATGAGATAATGGTTACAGAAAACGAGGCGGACGTCTGGTTTCATCTCGGCCATCAGCCGGCTGGCGAAATCCGGCAGGAGCCGATCGTCGTCTCCGAGGGCGACGAGATATTCGCCGCGCGCCGCATCGGCCAGGGCGTTGAAGTTTCCGACCATGCCGAGATTGCGCTCGTTGCGCCGATAGATCAGCCGCGGGTCGTTGGCCAACTCCGGCTCCCAATCGCGCCGCGCGTCGGTCGTGCCGTTGTCGCCGATCACCACCTCGATGTTTGGATAAGTCTGCCCGAGCGCGGAGAGCGCAGCTTCTTTCAGGTAAGCGGGCCGATTGAAGGTCGGGATGACGATGCTAAGCAACGGAGACATGTCGTGCTGATGGAATCCAATACCGGGAGCAGATTAAAGGCCAGTCATTTGTCAGCGCGCCTCAATGTTGGCAGCCAGGCGCTCATCGTCCGCCGGTTTCATCCGCGGGACGAATGATTTCGCCAGCCCGGCCGCTGACCGAATGAATCTTCACAGAAGGAAACGAAGGGGAAACAAATCTTCTTCGTTAGCTTCGTTTCCTTCTGTTTAATCTCCCCACTTCTTATGAGCTCAGACTCCGCCGGCATCGCTTCATTTCCGCGAACAATTTCAACAGCGTCCTCCTGCGAAAAGGCCGTGTTCAACTGGATGCGATTGGAATGCATGGAACGAAATTCTCGACCGTCGCTGGCGCTCGTTCGTTGCGGCGAAGGCGCCGCAACCAGCACGCGAGGGCGCGTGCGCTCCCCGGAGCCGGAACCTTTCGCTGTTTTTTCTTGCTCGCGTTGCATCTAATACAGTCCACTAGAAAAAGAGGTTTCCCATGAATCCAAATCCAATGGACCGCCGCTTCGCCTGCCGGTTTCTCCTCGCGGTCGCGCTGCTTTTTCCAGGCCTCGCCACGATCGACGCACAAGAGGCGACCAGTCTGGTCGTCAGTGCGATGGATCGCTCGGCGGAAGTGGGGCAGCGGGCGAGCGTTGATGTGAAGTTGATGAGTGCGGAGGGCCGGCCCGTTGCGGCGGGGAAAGATTTGCCGGTGACGCTCGAGATCGTGTCGCCCTCCGGGAAAACGATGCAAGCGGCGATTGTTTTCAAGCCCGGGGAAAAAGCGGTGCGCTACCAACTGCCCCTGACCGAAGCCGGGGTCTTCGAAGTTCGGGCCAGGAATCGGGAGTTGCTCGGTGGCGCCGATCTCGTCCAGGCGCGCTCCGCGACGAGCGTGCCGCGGAGAGAAATGGTCGCGCCCCGGCCGGCCGCGGCCCCGGCTCCGACGGTCGCGACGCCGCCGCCGCCGCCGCTGGCGACGCCCGCTGCGACGCCCACGCCCTCCGCCACCCCGGCTCGCGCGCTTTTCGCCCATCGCGCCGCGATCGCCCGCGGCGCGCGCAATTTCCAGACGCCGCCTCCGCTGCGGGCGCTCGCTTCGGCGCCGCGGCCGCCGACAGCGGCCGAGCCGGAGAGCGCCGCGCCCGTTCCTCCGTCCGCCTCCGGGCCGCCTCCTGCCGCCGCCACGCCGCCAGCTGGAGCATTGCAAAAGCTCGTGCTCGATCTGCGTTACAGTCCGCAGCGGCGCTTTCTCGCGAACGGGAAGGATTCAGCCAGGATTTTCGCGCTCGTGCACGGCGCGCCGCCGGATAAGGATACGAAGCTTTTCCTCTTCAACAGCGACGGCTCGCTCGTGCCCAAGCCTCTCATTATCAGGAAAGGCGAGCCGCTCGGTGAGGCGGAACTCAATTCCGATCAGGTCGGCAAAGTGAAGCTCGACTACTGGTGGTCGGATGGCTGGGTGGAGTTCGATGCGGCGCCGACTCTCGCGATCGAATTCGCGCCCCCCATCACGCAGATCCGGTTCAAGGCCAGCCCGCATGACATTTCGTTATTCGATGAAGGGCAATTGGTCGTGCAACTGACCGATGAAAACGGAACTCCCATCGCGACCGATACGAATCGACGCGTGACCTTCAGCATCGACGACGGGCGTGGTTCTTTCGCGGCGCGAGAAGTCGACATTTCGCCGGGACACTCCGATCAGAGCACAACATTTTTCCCGCTCGCGAGCGGCGACGTGAAGATGACCGCGTCCTCGGAAAACCTGCGCGACCAAACCGCGACCATCAGTGTGACCTGGCCGGTGCTGCTCCTCGTCCTCGCCGGGGTTGGCGGATTGATCGGCGGCGCGCTCGCCTTCGGAACCCGACGCAAGGATCCGGCTCTCCGGATTCTCGGCGGGGTGATCATCGGACCACTTTTGTTGTGGGCCTTGATCGTCGGGCTTCTGCCGCACGCCACACTCTCTCGACCGCTCCTTTTGAATCCGGTCGGGGCATTTTTTGTCGCCTTAATCGGCGGTTGGATCGGGACGGAAATTTTCACTCCGATCGTGAAAGCGCTCGTCGGCATCGCGCCGAAGGAAAAGCGACCCTAACGGGATTCGAACCCGTGTTACCGCCGTGAAAGGGCGGTGTCCTAGGCCTCTGGACGATAGGGTCAGAGAGCGCCCAATATCCGGAGCCGGCCCCTGAGTTGCAAGGCGCTTTTCAGGGAGCGGCCCAGCTTGGAGGGACGATCGCCGTGGCGTCCCAGTTTCTGAAACACGGACGGGACAGCGCCCGTCCCTCCAGGTTCAGCCGAAGCTACGAGGCGCGCTCGCCGCGAATGAATTCCTCGACCGCCTGGTGCGCTTCGTCGTCGGTCATCTGCACCGGCGGGTGCTTCGTGAAATAGGCGGACGCGGAATGGAGGACGCCGCTCTGGCCGCGGTCGAGCGCGAGTTTGCAGCAACGAATCGCGTCGATCGCCACCCCGGCCGAGTTCGGTGAATCTTCGACCGAGAGTTTCAAATCGATCTCCATCGGGACATCGCCGAAAAGTTTTCCCTCGACCCGGATGAAACAAATCTTGTTGTCGTTTTGCCACGGCACGTAATCGCTCGGGCCGATGTGAATGTTCTCTTCCGTGAGCCGCTTGCCGATGACCGACTGGACCGCCTCGGTCTTCGAAGTCTTCTTCGATTTGAGCCGGGCGCGATCCATCATATTGAGGAAGTCGGTGTTGCCGCCGGTGTTCAATTGGTAGGTCCGCTCAATCTTGACCCCGCGTTTGCGGAAGAGATCGACCAGGGTGCGGTGCACGATCGTCGCGCCCATCTGCGCTTTGATATCGTCGCCGATGATCGGGAGATTTTTTTCCTCAAACCGCTTCACCCAGGCGGGATCGCTCGCGATGAAGACCGGCATGTTATTGACGAAGGCCAACCCCGCCTCGAGCGCGCAGCCGGCGTAAAAGCGGACCGCTTCTTCCGAGCCCACGGGCAGATAATTGACCATGATCTGCGCGCCCGATTCGAGCAGCTCCTCAACGATCAGCTCGCGCGTTGACTCCTTTTTCAGCGGCATAAAGGCGCGCAACGGATCGTAATCGGCCATGTGGGCGGGGTAGCCGTCGAAGACACAACCCATCTTCACGATCGCGCCGGTCGTCGGAATGCTGGAGCAAAAAACTTTGGTGCAATTCGGCGGCGCGAAGATCGCCTGGTTCACATCCAGCCCGACCTTGCGCCGGTCGATATCGAAGGCGGCCACGACCGCGATGTCGCTCGGCCGATATGGCCCGATGAGCGCGTGCATGAGACCGACGGCGGCGCCGTTCGTCGGAGTATCCCGATAAAAGCTGATACCCTGGACGAGTGAACTGGCGCAGTTTCCCACACCCACGATTGCGATCGGGATTTTGCTCATTTAGCTCCGAAAAAGCGAAGGTTGCCGCAGTCACCCGCGTAGAGCAAGACGCAAAGTTAGGTTTTATTTGCAGCCACGATGAGGGAGGGAAAACCATGAGCCGGCCGCGCGGATTGGGTTTTTAGTTGCGAAAGGCAAGCGTGGCAGAGAGAAAAAGCCGATGAGTCGAGGCATTTGCGTAACGTTTTTCATTCTCATCGGCGCAATCAGCGTCTCGCGCGGGGAGCGGCCGGCCTACACGCTCGATGACGCCCTGCGGATCGCTCGGGCGCAAAATCCCGACATCGCGATCGCCCGGAAAAAGATTCAAGCGTCGCACGGCGGACTGGTCGAAGCGCGGGCTGGCTACCTTCCTTCGGTCGTATCCGAGGGCGTCTATCGGAAGCGCGAGCGGCAAGGCGATACCCGGCTTCGACCGGAGGATTACAACGCCAACGTCCGCGTCGTGGAGCAGCTGTATACCGGCGGCGCGACCAGCAGCCGGATGGCGATCGCGCGTTTGAATCAGGCCAAAGCTCACGCCCAGCTCGAGGCCGTGATCGATCAGGTGGAGCTCGATGTGCGACTGGCCTTTTACGAGCTGCTCCTCAACCGCGAACGAATCCACGTGCGCGAGCAATCCGTTGGCGTGCTCCAACAGGAGCTCCAGGCGCAGCGCGAGCGGCTCAGCGCCGGCACCGTCGGTCAACTTAATGTGCGCCGGGCGCAGGTCAGCCTCGCCAATGAAGAGCCGGAGTTGATTCAGGCGCGGAACGATTTGCGCAATTCTTATCTGCGGCTCGGGGAATTGTTAGGCGTCGCCACGCGATCGCTCGCCGGCGAGCCGCCTTTTGAAATCACCGGGCACTTGCTCTACGAGCCGCGCCATCCGGATCTGAACGACTGCCTCGCCCGGGCCAGCGTCAATCGACCGGAAGTGCAGGCCGCCGAAATGGACATCGCGATCGAGAAACAACAACTGGCGCTCGACCGCAGCGCCACCCGGCCGCAGGTGGAAGCGTTCGCCGGTTACGAGGTTTACAACGAGCGCGATCCGACGCTCGGCCGCGAGTTCAATCACGGTTACGTCATCGGCCTGAACACGACCTGGGCGATCTTCGACGGCTTCGCCACCCGGGGCCGGATGGAAGCGACCCGGGCCCGGCGCGACGCCGCGGGCCGGGCCCTGGAAGCGCGGCGTTTAAGCGTGGCCTCGGAAGTGCGGAGCGCTTTTCTCGATCTCGAACAGGCCGAGCAGGTGCTCGACGCGGAGCTCAAAAATGTCCGCACCGCGAACGACTCGCTCGAAATCGCGAAGAGCAACCTCGCTGCCGGCCTCGGGACGCAGCTCGACGTGCTCCAGGCAGCTTCCGACCTGACGAGCACCCGCACGACACGTCTGAGCGCGATTTACCTGCACAACGCGGCCCTCGCGCGACTCGACCGCGCCTGTGGTGGTGAGGCGAAATCGTCAGGCCCAGAAGCCGGAAGCGAAACCGATTATGAACAGGCGCTGCAACTCACCCAGCCGCCACAATCGTTAGGCAAAACCCGATGAAGCAGAGCGATCCCGTAGCACAGGCTTCCAGCCTGTGGGGCCGGCGGGCATCTTGCCCGCCGAGTAATAATCACCGGGCGAGACGCCCGCTGGCCCCACAGCCAGGATGGCTGTGCTACGGGATCGCTCTGCTCGCCCTGCTTCCCCTAATGACCGAAGCTGAAACGCTCGACGCCGTCCTCCAGCAAACCCTGCAAAACAACCCGCGCATATTGCAGGCGCAGAGCCAGCTGCAGGCGGCCGCGGGCGAGCGCCTGATTCTCCGCTCGGTCGCCTTGCCGAAAGCCCTCATCGGCGGGATCGCGGGCGATCAAGGCGGACAGCGCGCGCAGGATTCCTCCGATACGCCGTTCGCCTTTGCCTACGGCTCGTTTTCGCAACCGCTCCTCCATGCGGAGATCCCGGCCTCTTATCGGCGCGGCGATCTCGCGCTCCTCATCGCGCAACAGCAGCTCAACGTTGCCGTCGTGGGTGAGCTGCATCAAGCGCGGATCGCTTTCTACACCGCGCTCTACAATCGCGCTTTGGAGTCGTTAGGCCGGTCGCAGCGCGAGCGGCTGGAGAAGAACATTGCCGGCGAGCAGGCGCGCTACGAGGCGGGCAATGCCGATCGCGGCGCGCTCACCTCCGCCACCCTCCTCGCCCGCGCGCTCGATCCAAAAATCGAGAGCGCCCATCGCGCCTATGGCGGCGCGGTTCTCCAGCTCGCGCAGTCGCTCGGCCGTTCGTTAGGGCCGGGCGCCGTGCTTCCAACGCCGGAGGGAACGCTGACTTTTCAGGCAACGGCGCCTCCGGGCGAGCAGGAGGTCGCACTCGCTTTGCAACGGCGCGCGGATCTGAAACTGGCCCGGCTCGTCGTGCGCGCGGCGCGCGAAGATCAGCGGATCGTGGCGGCCGGTTATTATCCGGCGCTCGATGCGGTCGCCTCCGGCGAGGCGATTCCGGTTTCCGGAATTCATCGCGACGCCAAGGGTTCTCCCGAAGCGACCGATGACACCGTTGCCTCGGAAGTGCGCGCCGGCGCGTCCTACACCTGGCGGCTGGTGGATAACGGCGCGGTCGGCGGCGCGGTCCTGAACGCCCGTTCCGTGCGCGAGACGAACGAGCTCGAGCTGCGCAAACTGGAAGCGAGCGTCCCGCGCGAGCTGGCCCGGCTGCAAAACAACCTGCGGGCGATTGAGGCCCGTTATCGCTCGCTCAGCCAGGCTGCGGGCGTGGCCGAACAGGACGTCGTTGCGATCCAGCAAAATCGCGAGCAAGGCCTCGCCTCCATTCTCGATTACCGGACCGCCGAAACCAATCTGCTTGCCACCCGCGGCGGCATTCTCAGGGCGATCTTTGAACAACAAGTCGCCCTCGCGGAATGGGATCGCGCGACCGGGCGCTACTTTCAATTTTCCGACGACACCGCCGGAAAGGTGCATTAGTTCGAGCGATTGAAGACGCCGATTTCGAGGCAAACACTCTGGACCGTCGTGCCCCTCGCGGTTCTCGTTTTCGGCGCGATTTTTTATTTCACCCGCCCAATCGCGGAAGTCGAGATCGTCAGGCGCGGGACTGCCATTTCGGCGGTTTATGGAACGGTCCGGATCGAGCCGTCGTTCGTCATCAATGTCCGGGCGCAGAACGCCGGCTACATCCGGCTGGCCGACCCGCTCGCCGCGGGCCGCGGCGCGGTCGGCAAGAGCGTGACCAAAGGCGAGCTCCTCGCGACCATCGCCGACGAGACAACCGCGCGGCAGCTCAGGCAGGCGCAGGCCGATTTGCAGGCCGCGCAGGAACAGGCCCGCCTCGAGTTGCCCTCCGCCGAGCCGCTCAAGGTGGCGGAGGGAAATGTCGAGCGGCTCGAGAAGCTGACCTCCCTGAGCAACGTCCCGGCGGTCGACTACGAGAAGGCGAAGAGCGAGGTGAAGCGGTTGCGAGCCGCGCTCGAGACGGAAAAAATCGAGCGAGCGCGCAACCTCGATGCGCTCAGCGCCGCGCTCAAAAAAGTGCAGGCGCAAATGCAGACCTCCGAGATTCGCGCGCCGATGAACGGAATTCTTTCCGCGCTCCCGGTAATCGATGGCGAGCTGGTCGCGGATGGCACGCCGCTCCTCACCGTTTCGTCGCGCCAGAATTATGTCCGCGGCGAAGTGAACGAAGAAGATGTGGGCGAGGTAAAAGTGGGATTGAAGGCGGTCCTGCAATTGTATGCCTACCGCAACCGGCAATTTAGCGGCAAAGTCACCTCGATCGTGCCGACCGCCGATCCCGAGACGCAGCGTTACACTGTCCTCCTCGATCTCGAAAATCCGCCGGAGAATCTGCTCGCGGGCATGACCGGCGAGATGAACATCATCACCGGCCGGCACGAAAACGCCGTCCTCCTCCCGACCCGGGCCCTCCTCGTCGATCAGGTGCTTCTCGTTAGGCATAAATTTGTCCGCGCGCGTACCGTGCAGGTCGGCTTTCGCTCGCTCGATTATGTCGAGGCGCTCAGCGGCGCCGCGGAGGGCGATCACGCGATCATTTCCGATCAGGATAAATTGCGCGCCGGCCAATTCGTTAGGGAGAGAATCGTCGAGCCGCCTCCGGCGCCGCAGCTGCCGAAGTGAGTCCCTCGCTTTACATCGCGCTCCGTTTTCTAACCCACCGGAAGCGCGCTTTTTTTCTCAGCGTCGGAGGAGTCGTCTTCGGCGTCGCCATCTTCATCTGCGCCCAGGCCCAGACGGCCGGTTTCGAGAAGAACTTCATCGACGCCAATCTCGGCACAAACGGCGGCCTCGTCCTCTCCGCGCGCATTCAGGCGCCGGCGAGCGGGCTCTTCGCGGCGGCCAAAACTTCCAACCTGAACGCCGCCCATCGCCGTTATCTCGAAGGAATCACCGACCCGGCTGGGATCATGCGGGTGAGCCGGCAATTCTCGAATGTCGCCGCCTGCACGCCGGTCCTCCGCGGATTACTCAGCGCGCGCGCTGGATTCGAAACCGCCAGCGTCACTTTGTTTGGGATCGATCCGCTCACCTATATCGAGACGACCAATCTGCGCAGCCAGATCGCCGACGGTCACTTCGACGATTTTCGGAACAACCCGCGCTCGGTCATCGTCGGCTCGCGGCTGGCGGATGCGCTTGCCGTGCGGGCCGGCGACACGCTCCAGCTTCTTTCGCCGGGCGGCGACTACCAGCGTTTCACCGTCGCGGCGCTCGCCCGCAGCGGCATCGGATCGGAGGACGCGCGCCGCATTTACGTCCATCGCCGGATCGCGCAGAGGCTCCTCCTCAAGCCCTACGCCGCCTCCATGATCGTCTATAAATTGCGCGACCCGGAGGAAGCGCCCGCTCTCGCCCGCCATTTCGAAATGCTTTTCCAGCACGTCGCCGAGAGCTGGCAGGAGCGCGAGGAGGGCAACCTGCAGCTCTTCGCCACCCTCCAGATTTCCGCCGCGATCACCGTTTCGCTCATCATTCTTCTCGCCGGCTTCGGAATTTTTAACGTCCTCACCATGACTGTGCTCTCGAAGTTAAAGGAGATCGCGATTCTGCGTTCGATGGGCTACCGGCGGGGCGACATCTCGTCGATTTTTCTCTGGCAAGGCGCGCTCATCGGACTCGTCGGATCGGTCGTCGGCTGCCTCTTCGGTGCGCTCATGACCTGGGGCGTATCGCACATTCCGATCAAGGTGCGCGGGCTTCTCTACGCGAATCATTTTCTCGTGAGCTGGAATTGGAGCCACTATTTTTGGGCGACCGTGCTCGCCATCATCGCCGTCTTCATCGCCAGCTACGTGCCGGCGCGGCGGGCCGGGTTGCTCTCGCCAGTAGTTACGTTGCGGGGTTCGAGCGGATAGGACGACCGCGGAAGCAGCGTCAAATTGTAGGGCGACCGCTTCGGTTGCCCCGATTCAGAAACTGGGCAGGCGAAGCGCCCGCCCTACAATTCCGACGTCGCCAACACGTGCAGCGGGCGAATTCGAATCACCCAAAACGCACGCGCGACATGAATGATCGCGGTGACAACCTCCCACCAGGCAATGACAACAAATGCCGTCGCCGGCGCGCCGAGAAGCAGTCCGACCGCCAGAATCCAGATGTAAATGTTGCGGCGTCCGCCTAACAATCGAATTTTTCGATCGAGCGGAGTGAGTTCGTCGATCAACCGTCCATAGCGGCGAATCACGCTGAGCTTGGCCAGGCCATCGACGCCTTCCGCGGCCAGGAGGAGCAACAAATACCAGTAAGCGCCGGGCAGCGCGCCGCTGCGCTGGAAATGAAAAGCGAGCGCCACCGCCCAGGACAATTCGAAAAGTGTGTCGAACCAATGTTCGAGCTTGCCTGTTTCCGAGGTTTCGACTTTGACCCGCGCCTGTTTGCCATCGAGCCCGTCGAGCACGCCGACGGCAAGCGCGCAGAGTGTCCCGGCGACGAGATGACCGGCCGCGAAGAGAATCGTCGCGGCCCAGGCGACGACATTGCAGATGGCGGTGAGTTCGTTAGGCGTGATTCGCGTCTTGCAGAGGCGCGCGACGAGGAACGTCTCGATCGGGGCGTGGACCAGCGCGGGCAAATCCTGCGAACCTTTTTGCGCTCCATCGAGAATCCGGCGCTCCGCTTCTTTTGTCGGATTCGGAATCCAGAGGAACGGCAGATCGCGCCGCATGTTTAACGAATAGGTCGGCTGCTCCGCGATTTCCAAGTCGCGCTCGGGCAGTGCGTCACCGCGCGAGACGACCGCCCCGGTGGGACGGCCGTGATCGAGCAGCCGGCACGGCTCGGTTTGCGCGAGGAGCAGTTGCAGCAGGCGCGCATCCCAAATCGCATCGGCCGGAATCGTTAGGCGCAAATTACTTTCCGGGAACGGACCGCGAGTCAGGGTCACTGCAATCTCAATCCGCGGCGGCGAATCCTTGCCCAATTCCGCCTCGATTAGCTCCGACGTTTCCGAAACGACAACCGCCTCGCGCACCCCGAGTCGCGGCAAGGTGCGGAGCAAGCGCTCGAGCAACGTGATGCCGCAAAGTTTCACCAATGCCCCGGGCGCGTTTGCCAGAATGACGACCTGCATGCTGATTGCTTCGAGACGCTTCCGGTGTTACGCCAGTTTCCGCAATGCCCGCC
>JBBQHV010000038.1:0-11224 GCA_038324295.1 Chthoniobacterales bacterium | reverse complement strand
GACGCGGCCATGGCCGGGCACCACGACTTTGACTGGCATGGCCAGCAACGTGTCGAGGACGCGGATCCATTCCGCTATGTTTGCGTTCGCCAGATTGTTGAAACTCTTGTTCTCGCACACGTCGCCGGTAAGGAGTATCCCGTCTTTCGGAAGCCAACCGACCAGGTCGCCCCGCGTATGGCCGTGGCCGAAGTGAGTCACCTCGAGCCGCTGCCGACCGTCATCGAAGACTAACGTCTTCTCGATGTAGCGCGTTGGCGCCGGATACTGCAAACCTTTGTAAGTCTCCGGATCTGCCGCCTTCTTTCTTTCAAAATCCTTTCGGGCCCAGTTTTCATAAGTAGGGCGACCGGCCGCCGCGGCCAGAATCTCGACTCCCCCGCGCCGGGCGAAGACGGCGGCGCCGGCGGTGTGATCGGGATGAAAGTGACTATGGATGACATAACGAACCGGCTTGCTTGTTCGAGCTGAGATTTCCTTCTCCAAGAGCCAGGCCTGCGGGATGACGCTGCTGTCAAAGACGACGACATAATCTTTAAACTCGATGAAGATCTGGTTACTGCCATAAAAGCCGTCGAGATCCCGCACAAAGACCCCCGGCGCAATCTCGGAAACAAACGGCGTCCCATTCTTTTGAGCTTTTCCTGAGGCGGAGCAAGCCAGGAGTGCCAGGCAAAAGCCAAGGATAACTATTAGCGCTCGCGCCGCCTTCGTTCCCGAAAAAGTCACCTGGTGCACATCAGTTCCGCGCAAGCGGCGCTCGCACGCGTGCCGTCCGGCAACGGAATGCCAAAATGCCGGTTAGCCCGAGAAAAGCAGCACCACGCTCGGCTCCACTGCCAATTCGAAAATCGAAATGGTTCATCTCCGTCGATTGTAGGAAAAGACGGCGGGAGGTGTCAATCTTCGCGCCGACGGCCGCTCCTCCCAGGAACGCGGAGGTGAAGTGCGCTCAGAGCAATTGATAAGGATCGACGTCGACGGCGACGGCGACGTCGTCGGGGAAAGGCAACTTATCGAGCGTTTCGCGAATGAGACGACTGAGGCGCACAATCGCGGCACCGCGAATCAGGATGTGAAAGCGGTAGTGGCCCTGCAGTTTCTCGAGCGGCGCGGGGGCGGGGTCTCCCAAAATATATTCGTTAGGGAGAGCTTCCTTGAGCCGGCGGGCGAGGGTTTCCGCGGAAAAACTGGCGCGCGCTTCGTGCTCGGAGCGGACGGTGATAAGGACGGCGTGTTTGAAAGGCGGGAAATCGCAGCGTTCCCGGAACTCCAGTTCCTGCTCGAAATAGCCGGCGAAGTCGTGGTGGCGCGCGAATTGGATGGAGGGCGAGAAGGGCGTGTAAGTCTGGACAAAAACTTCGCCCGGCGCTTCGCCCCGGCCGGCGCGGCCGGCGACCTGGGTAAGAAGCTGGAAGGTCCGTTCGCCCGCGCGGAAATCGGGCAGATGTAAGGCGAGGTCGGCATTGATGATCCCGACCAGGGTGACATTCGGGAAGTGCAGACCTTTGGCGATCATTTGCGTGCCGACGAGGATGTCGATCTTGCCGGCACGAAAAGCGTGCAGGGTTTCGCGATAGGCGTCTTTCCGCGTCATCGAGTCGGCGTCCATCCGCCTAACGACCGCCTTGGGGAAGATGGCGGAGACGTTGGCTTCAACCTTCTCCGTTCCAAAGCCGGCGTAAATGAGCGCGTCCTCGCCGCACTCCGGACAGCGTTTCGGGACGGCCGCGCTGTGACCGCAGAGATGGCAACTCAAACGCGCGTTCGTGCGATGAAAGGTGAGGGCGACGCTGCAGTTCGGGCAATCGCGCGCTTTGCCGCAATGGCTGCAAAGGAGCGAGGTGGAAAATCCGCGCCGATTGAGAAAGAGGATCGTCTGCTCCTTCTTCTCGAGTCGATCCGCGATCGCGGCGCGTAATTTCTCTGACAAAATCGCCGCGGCCTTTTCTTTCCGCCGTTCCTGGCGCAGGTCGACGATCCGGATGAGCGGCATTTGACATTGATCGACCCGCTGGGTGAGCGTCTGGAGAACGTATTTGCCGCGAGTGGCGTTGGAGTAGCTCTCGAGGGAAGGCGTGGCCGTGCCCAGGACCACCGCGCAGCCCTCGATTTTTGCCCTAACGACGGCAACATCGCGGGCGTGGTAACGGGGCGCTTCCTCCTGTTTGTAGGAGTTCTCGTGTTCCTCATCGACCACGATGAGTCCGAGGTTTTCGAGAGGCGCGAAGACCGCGCTGCGCGCACCAATGACAATGCGGGCGCGGCCGGAATGGAGCTTGTGCCATTCGTCATGGCGCTCGCCTTCGGAGAGATGGCTGTGAAGAACGGCCACGATGTCGGGTGTGGGCACAGGGTGCCCTCGTAGCACAGGCATCTTGCCTGTGGGGCTTCCGGGCGTCTCGCCCGGAGGGTATGAAACAGCAGGCGAGACGCCCGCTGCCCCCACAGGCAGGATGCCTGTGCTACCGGCGGCGAAGCGGCTTTTGAAACGCTCGACCGTCTGGGGGGTGAGCGAAATTTCGGGGACCAACACGATCGCGCTCCGGCCCAGTGCGAGGGTGGCGCGGATCGCTTGCAGATAAACCTCCGTTTTGCCGCTCCCGGTCACGCCGTGGAGGAGGATGGGCGGATGCGTCGCCGGATTTTGCAACGCGGTCTCGATCAATTTCAGCGCGGCGATCTGCTCTTCATTCATCACGAGGTCGGCATCCGCGAGGAACTGCTCCGCGCCGTGCGGATCGCGCGCTACCGCCTCCTCGCGCAGCTCGACGAAACCGCGCCTGACGAGGGCGCGGAGAGTGGAATTGTCGAGCGAAGTCTGGCGCAGCAGCTCGGCCGCCGGGGCCGGGGCCGACAACTGCGCGACCGCCTGCAGGAGCTCGGCCTGGCGCGGGGCGCGTTTTCGCAATTTCTCGACCTCTTCGGCGCTCGCCGAGCGTACTTGCCTAACGAAAAGCTGCTTCTTCCAGCCGACCTCGGCCCGCCGGATGACCTGCGGGAGCAAACTGCGGAGGACGGTTTCGATTTGGCAGCAGTAGTAACCGGACATCCAGCGGGCCAGCTCGATCAGGTTGGCGCTCAGGACCGGTTTTTCGCCTAACAATGCCTCGAGCGGCTTGATCCCTTCCGCCGGGCTTTCCGCGAGGGTGGCGATGACGGTGGCGAGAAGCGATTTATCGCGGAAGGGGACGCGCACGCGCGAGCCGATGACGACACGCTCGGCCAGCGCTTCGGGCACGCTGTAATCCAGCTCGCGCCGGATCGCGCGATCGACCACGACGCGGACGAATTTGATGGAATTTAATTGCTCAGCCAAGGGTTGCGTGAATTGCTTTTGCCTGTGACTTTCCGCGCAGCGGCGAACTTATCCAGCGGAGGAGCGCCGCCTCGGCCGAGGGGGCAAGGTTCTTCAGTCATTCGTTAGGCTAATGATTCGGGTTTTCTTTAAGCTAATCATCTGCCTCCTCCTCGCGGCGGTCGCAGGGATCGCGGTTCTCGCCTGGCGCTCGGGCGATCCGGTTTACACTGTTTACGAATGGATCAGCCCGGCCCGCTTCCAGCAATACGATCAGCTGATCCGCGCGGTGGCCCTGCCTAACGAGCTTGATCCGATGCTGGTCAAGGCGGTCGTCTGGCGGGAGAGCCGGTTCGATCCGAAAAAATTTGGCGGCGCCGGTGAGCGCGGGCTCATGCAGGTGAGCGAGATCGCGGCCCAGGAATGGGCGATGGAGAAGCGGATCGAGAATTTTAGGATGGAAGAATTATTCGATCCGAAAACGAACCTGGAAGCGGGCGCGTGGTATCTGCGCCGGGCGCTCCTCCATTGGCAGACGCAGCGCGACCCGACGCCGTTCGCGCTCGCGGAATACAATGCGGGGGCGAGCCGCGCGCACCGCTGGGCCGGCGGCGACGGCGCTCCGTCGATCTCGGCGCGGGAATTTCAGCGCAACATCGATTTCCCCGGGACGAAGAGATACGTCGAGTCGATCATCGACCGCTACCACTTTTTTCAGCGGCGCGGTCGGATGTAGAACCTCAGAGGTTCGAGCCGGTCTGATGCCCGCCAGGCGTCCATCGCATTGTCCGCGTGGTGGTCGTCGTCGTGGTGGTGGGTGTCGCGCATCCGGCCAACAAGACGCCAACGAGAAGAATGATGAATAGTCCGGCGTAGCTCTTTAGCATCGCGAAGAGTTATCGGTCTCGATCTTTCTGTCAATTCCGTAAAATGGCCGATCGGTCGCCGCGCCGAATCACGCTCGCACGATCGGGACCTCTGATGAATAATTCCCTCTCATGAAGTTCCCCTCGCACCTGCCGCTCTGGCAGATTGGAATCGGATTTTTCCTGCTCGCGTTCGGCTGTGAAATGGCGCCGGCGCGAGTCTGGCGGACGGTGACCGGGCAAAGTTTCGAAGCCGAATTCGTGCACGTCGAGGGAGCCAACGGCATCTTCCGGGTGAAGGAAAAGAACTATCCCTATCCGCTTAATCGTCTCTCGATCGGCGACCGTCTCTTCATTGGAAGAATTCTCAACCAGCAACCGGCGCCGGGCACGACAGCTACGGAAACGCCGCAGCCCGCATCTGCCAGACAGTCGCCTCCTGTTGCGGGCGGATTGGAGCTGGCCGGGCAGCGCTTGAATCCGGGCGGCGAAGTGGAAATCGAAATTCCGCTGACCGATCCGGCGGACGTGCGTGAAGTGAACAAGGCTTACGGAAAACCTTCCGACGAAGCGCGCCTCCTCATCGCGGTCCCAACCGACTTCGCCCCGAGCGCCAGGCCCTGCCCGCTCCTCATCGTGAGCGCAACCGCGGATGGCGCCAGCTCGAGCATCGGCGCGGCGCATCAATTCGTTCACGGAGCGCTCGCGAAAGGTTTTGCCGTCCTCGCGGTCGACGGGCAATTTGGCAAACCGCCGGATGGCGGCTCGGTCGATTTTCGTTGGGCGCTCGTTTCGGCCGCACTCGACGCGCTCGACCAGCAATGGCCGCAAGCCAAAGGTTGGCCGATCGCGACCGCAGGGGTCTCCGGCGGCGCCGGCTACGCCAGCCACCACGCAATCAAACTCGCCGAAGAGCAGGCAAACCTGATCGGGATCTTTCTCGCGGTCAGCTCGTGGAACCCGGCCCGCTTTCCCGGCGAGTTGCAGAAGGCGCCGTTCTCAGCCCTGCGCGATGTGCCGATTTTCCTCAGCGCGGGCGAGAGCGACCAGCGTTCGACCAAAGCGCTGACCGATAAATCGCATCAGTCGCTGGTGGAAAAGGGATTTACGAAAGTGCGCTTCGAGCATTTCGCGGGCGGCAACCGGTTGGACCAGGCGCATCTGGAAGCGGCGCTCGATTGGTTTCTCGCAGAAATGCGGAAGCGTCGATAATCGCCTGCGAAAGGTTGATCGGGGGTCGAGCGCGGTCACTTGCGCATCGGCCAACTTCATCTACACTGGGCCTTCGTTTATGGCAGAAAGCAGTGACACGAAGGACATGAAGGAGTTCCAGCTCCACGAGAAGGATACCGGGAGCGCAGACGTGCAAGTGGCGCTTCTCACCCGCCGGATCGCGCAGCTCACCGAACACCTCAAGAGTCACGCCAAAGATCACTCCTCGCGCCGCGGCCTCCTCAAGATGGTGGCGACGCGCCGGAGCCTGCTCGATTACCTCAGCCGGTCGAAGAACGACCGCTACAAGAGCGTGATCGAGAAACTCAACCTGCGGAAGTAACCGCACCCGATCTCTGGCGCAGCTCGCGTTCGTCGCGCGCCGCTCGAGCCATCATTCGTTCAACCAAACCAAGCGACCAGGCCGACAGTGCACCTTGAGTTTAGGTTTTAGCCCCGTCACAGCGCGGGTTTAAAACCTACAATCAGGGTGACCGGCCTGGGTTTCGCACATCCAGGAAATCCATATGCAAAACAAGGTCACGGCCCAAATCGGGTCCACCCAGATCAACATCGAAACCGGCAAAATTGCCAAACTCGCCGACGGCTCCGTCATCGTCTCCTGCGGCGAGACCATCGTCCTGACCAGCGCCGTCTCGGCCACCGCCACCAAGGAAGGGCAGGACTGGTTCCCGCTCACCGTCGATTACCGCGAAAAAGCCGCGGCGGTCGGGAAGTTCCCCGGCGGTTATTTCAAACGCGAAGGGCGCCCGAGCGAAAAGGAAACGCTCACCTCGCGCATGACTGACCGGCCGCTCCGGCCGCTTTTCCCGGCGGGTTACCTTTACGACACCCAGGTCATCAGCATCCTCCTCAGCGCGGATGGTGAGAACGATCCCGACATTCTCGCGATCAACGGCGCCTCGGCTGCGCTGACCGTTTCCGACATTCCCTTCGCCGGCCCGATCGGCGCGGTCCGCGTCGGCCGCGTCAATGGTGAGTTCATCGCCAACCCAACGCACGCCGAGCGCGAGCAGAGCGATCTCGATTTGGTTTATGTCGGGACCGAGAACGACGTCATCATGATCGAAGGCGCGGCCGATGAACTGCCTGAGGATGAGTTCGTCAAATCCCTCGAGTTTGCCCACGGGCATGCTCGCGAAATGATCCGCGTCCAGCGCGAGCTCGCCGCCCAGGTCGGCAAGCCGAAGCGCGAGATGCCGCTCATGGAAGTGAAGCCGGAGATTCTCGAGATCGCCGACCGCGTCGCGGGCGACCGGATCGAAGCCGCGCTCTACACCGAAGGCAAAGTCGCGCGCAGCAAAGCGGTCAACGGTTTGCGCGATGAAGTGAAAGCCGCCGTATTGGAGCAGTTTCCCGAAGCGGAGAAATTCGCGATCAACCAGGCGTTCGACTACATCCAGAAGAAATCTTTCCGCAGCAACATCCTCGACAAGCAGAAGCGGGTCGACGGCCGCGGCTACGACGATCTGCGCCAGATTACCTGCGAGGTTGGCGTGCTTCCACGCGCCCACGGTTCGGCTATTTTCCAGCGCGGCGAGACTCAGGCGATGGCCCTTGCTACCCTCGCGCCGATCGAAGAATCCCAGAACATCGACGCCTACGGCGGCGGCGAGACTTCGAAACGCTTCCTTCTTCATTACAATTTCCCGCCCTTCAGCGTCGGCGAGACCGGCCGTTTCGGCGGCGCCAGCCGGCGTGAGATCGGCCACGGCGCTTTGGCCGAACGCTCCGTCGAGCCGGTCGTGCCGAGCCAGGAGGATTTTCGTTACGCCATTCGCGTGGTCAGCGAAGTGATGGAATCGAACGGCTCCACTTCGATGGCGAGCGTCTGCAGCGGCATGCTCGCGTTGATGGACGCCGGCGTTCCGATCAAAACGCCGGTCGCCGGAATTTCCGTCGGCCTCGTGACCGAGAACGACGAACAGGGCAACCTGAAACGCTACAACCTCCTCACCGACATCATCGGTTCCGAAGATCACTTCGGCGACATGGACTTCAAACTCTGCGGAACCAAGGACGGCGTCACCGGTTTCCAGCTTGACCTGAAACTCCCGGGTGTGAGCCACAAGATTCTCGGCGAAGCGATCCATCGCGCGAAAGACGCGCGCACCAAGATCCTCGCCCTCATGGCCGAAGCGCTCGCCCAACCGCGCGAGTCGCTGAGCAAATACGCCCCGCGCATCGAGACGCTCAAAATCAATCCGGAGAAGATCGGCGCGCTCATCGGACCGGGCGGCAAGACGATCAAAGGCATCGTGGCCGAGACCGGCGCGGAGATTAACATTGAAGACGACGGCTCCGTCCACATCTACGCCACGAGCGGCGAGAGCATGGCGCGCGCGAAGGAGATCATCGGCGGTATGACCAAGGAAATCGAGATCGGCGAGATGTATCACGGCCGGGTCGTTTCCATCAAAGAATTCGGCGCGTTCGTCGAAGTTTTCCCGGGCAAGGATGGTCTCGTGCACATTTCCGAGCTGGCTGATTTCCGGGTTAATCGCACCGAAGACGTGGCAAAGATCGGCGAGATGATCTGGGTCAAATGCATCGGGATTGACGACAAGGGCCGGGTGAAACTGAGTCGCAGAGCCGCTCTGAAAGAGCGTGGCGAAATCGAAACCGGCGCGCCGACAACCGGCGATTCAGTCGAAGGCGGCGGTGGCGGCGAAGGCGGCTACGGGCGTCGCGATGACCGTGGCCCGCGCCGCGATCGCGGCGACCGCGATGATCGCCGTGGTGGCCGTGGACGTGGTCCGCGTCGCGATCACGAGGGCGGCGACAATCGCGGCCCGCGCGATGGTGGCGGCGAGCAAGGGCATTCGCAACCGCCGGCCAGTGTGCCTCCGCAGGCCGAATCGCAGTCCGGCGATTACGAGCCCTCGCGGTAAAACCCGAGCGTTTGTAGCGGCGGTCTATGACCGTCGCCGGAAGCGCAAACTCCAAACCACCCGCGACGCTCACAGAGCGCCGCTACAGATGGAGGCACTACGCTGTTGCCCGCGAAAGCTGGCGCAATTTGCGCACGATCCGCGGGAGGAGCTCGAGCACGCGATCCAGCTCCGCCTCGGTGTTGTAGCGCCCAAACGAAAAACGCAGGCTGCTTCGCGCTCGCTCGTTCGACATGTGCATCGCGCGCAGGACGTGCGAGGGCTCGACCGCGCCGGTCGTGCAAGACGAGCCTAACGAACAGCAAACGCCCTCCTGATCGAGCTTGATCAGAATGCCCTGGGCGTCGACTCCGATGAAAGCGAGGTTCGACGTGTTCGGGAGCCGCTTCTCCGTGTCGCCGTTCACCACCACATCTTCCAACTGCTCGCGGATAGTCGTTTCAAAACGATCGCGCAGCGCACGCACCCGCGTGTTCTCGTCCTCGAGCGTCGCGGCGGCCAGTTCCGCCGCTTTCCCGAGCCCGACGATCGAGGCGACATTGTCCGTCCCGGCGCGCCGTCCGCCTTCCTGCGGACCGCCCACGACCATGGGATGGAACTTCGAATTGCGGTTCACATAGAGCGCGCCGACGCCTTTCGAGGCATGCAACTTGTGCCCGGAGAGGGAGAGAAAATGCAGATACTTTCCCGCCAGGTTGATCGGCATTTTTCCGACCGCCTGGACCGCGTCGGTGTGAAAGACGACGCCTTTCGCCCGGCAGATCGCGGCGATTTCATCGAGCGGATTGATGACACCGGTCTCGTTATTCGCCCACATCACAGAGACGACCGCGGTGTCCGGCCGGATCGCGCGCTCGATCTCTTTGACATCGAGATGCCCCTCTTCATCCACCTCCACGATTGTGACCTCACAGTCGCGTTGCGCGACCGACTGGCAATAATTGAGGACCGCATTGTGTTCGACGGACGTGGTCACGATATGGCGCCGGTCGGGCGTCATCTGGAGCGCGGAATGGAGCGCGGTGTTGTCCGACTCGGTCCCGCCGCTCGTAAAAACGACTTCGTTAGGCTGGCAGCCGAGGAGCGCGGCGACCCGTTCGTGGGCCAGCTTGGTCGCGTCCTTCACCTGTGCGCCGAAGCGGTGCGCGCTCGATGGATTCCCATACTGGGTCGTCAGGAAAGGCATCATTTCCTCGAGCACTCCCGGGTCCACCCGGGTGCTGGAATTATTGTCGAGATAAACTATCTGGTCGTCGGTGCTCATGAGTTTTGGCCGCCGCGACCGGGGGCCGGTTTATTCCGGCGGGCGCGGCTCGTTCCCGGGATGTTGCGCATGGTGACGCGTCCAACGGAAGTAAAGATTTCGCAGATAAATTGGCAAGGGCAAAGCCGTTTGCAGGATGCCGACCGAATCGTGCCGATAGATCGCGAAATAGCTCAGGGTCAAAATCGAGCCGAGCGCGCTGCATTCCCAAAAGCCGACCGGGATGACGCTCTTCCGGGCCCGCTCCGAAGCGATCCATTGGATGAGGAAACGGAGACCGAAAATCAGGCTCCCGGCGAGCCCGACGAATTTCCAAGGCGTGAGCGTGATGTGATACCAGGGCGTTGCGGCGGCTGCGGCAAGAATGTTCATACCCGAGGACTAACCACCGCAGCCGTGCGGGTGCCCAGCGATTTTTTCGGCATTTATCGAGCGTGCATGCGGGAGATAGACCGCGGATTACGCGGATTACGCGGATAGTTGGGAAAGCCCCTCTTCGTGATCCGTGCAATCCGCGTAATCCGCGGTCCAAACTGAGACAGGCCCTTTTTTCTGAAAATCACTCGAATCTGAGTGAACTCTCCGCCCTCTGTGGTTCAATCTCGCCATGACCACAATCTGGGATTACGCCAACCCGCACCTGCGCGATCTGGCTCTTTACG
Organism: Chthoniobacterales bacterium; assembly: GCA_038324295.1. Classification (GTDB taxonomy): domain Bacteria; phylum Verrucomicrobiota; class Verrucomicrobiia; order Chthoniobacterales; family UBA10450; genus Palsa-1392. The sequence continues at coordinate 1,010 of JBBQHV010000038.1, read as the reverse complement.
AACCGGGCAAGCCGATCGAGGAAACCGCGCGCGAGTCGGGCCTGCGCCCGGACCAGATCGTCAAACTCGCCTCCAACGAAAATCCGCTCGGGCCTTCACCGCGCGCGCTCGAGGCGATGCGGCGCGCCCTCGCCAACGCCAACTTTTACCCGGATGGCGGCGGCTATTATCTCCGCGATGCGCTTTCCGCCCGGCTGAAGATCGAGCGGGAAAACATCATCCTCGGGAACGGCTCGAACGAAATCATCGAGTTCATCGGTCACGCTTTTCTCCGGCCCGGGGTGGAGGTGGCGACTTCGGAGAACGCCTTCGTCGCTTACAAGCTTCTCACCGCGCTCTTCGGCGCGACGATCGTCGAGGTGCCCGATCGCGACCATCGCTTCGACCTCGAGGCGTTGCTCGCGGCGATCACGCCGCGGACGCGGGTCGTCTTCATCGCCAATCCCAACAATCCGACCGGCACGCTCCTCGGGCAGGAGGCGATCGATCGTTTCATGGAGGAGGTGCCTAACGAGATCGTGGTCGTCTTCGACGAAGCCTATTTTGAATATCTCGACGCTCCGCCCGACACCCTTCGCTTCGTTAGGCAAGGTCGCAACGTCGTCGTCCTCCGCACCTTTTCGAAAATCCACGGGCTCGCCAACGTGCGGCTCGGCTACGGCATGGCCCGGCCAGAGCTGATCAAAGTGCTGCAAAAAACCCGGGAGCCTTTCAACGTCAACGGGGTCGCCCAGGCCGGCGCGGTCGCGAGTCTGGCGGACGGCGCGCACCAGGCGGAGACGAAGCGCGTGACTGACGAAGGCCGCAATTACCTCGAAGGGGAGTTTGCCGCGATGCGGCTGCCCTTCGTGCCGAGCGTGGCGAATTTCGTCCTCGTCCGGGTGGGCGACGGGAAGTCGGTCTTCCAGGCGCTGCTCAAGAAAGGCATCATCGTGCGCGCGCTCAAGGGCTACAAATTTCCCGAATGGGTGCGGATTTCCGTCGGGACAATGGAGCAAAATCGCAAGTGC
>JBBQHV010000037.1:0-11229 GCA_038324295.1 Chthoniobacterales bacterium | reverse complement strand
AGCGGATGATTGATGAGAAGAAATTCCAGCACCCCGCGGCGGCATTCTTCGACCAGCGGCGAATTGGTGCGCACGCCCTGGCCTTCGGAGACATCGGTCGCGCAGCAAATCTGCGGTCGCGGCATCCAGTTGATTTCCGGTTTGCCATCGGGGCCGAGGACCGGTTTGCGATCGGGGCCCATTTTCGGCATGCCCATTTCGATCAGGCACATCCGGCAATTGCCGGGGGAGGTGAGTTTTTTGTGATAACAATAGCGCGGAACAAAACTGCCCGCCTGCTCGCAGGCCTCGATCAGGCGCGTGCCTTTCGGGAATTGATGCCAGACGCCGTTGATCTGGACGTTGACCATTTGTCCGTTCATCCCTCCTGCTCTTGCTCCTGCTCAGTGCCGAACTCTCCGAATCTCTCTTCCCGAACCATCGCAGTTGCCGAATCAAAGCTGTAACCAAGCCTCTTGAGCAACCCCATGAGCATATTCACCACCTGAACCAACTGTTCCTTCGCGGGAACAACTTGCTCGCTCGTGGCCAGCTTGCGCGAGACCAATACATCCAGGCTGGCCGCGGCCTCGACAGCCGACCCGCGTGCGATGTCGAAGAAGCGTGCCCGATCTTTGAGCGAAAATTTCCCATTCCCTTCTGCGATGTTCAACGGGATGCTGGTTGCCGCGCGATCGAATTGGTCTTTGGCCGCAGCTTTTGCGTTGATGGAAGCAAGTAACTCGCCGACCCATCCGTTAAAGGCCAGGGAGACTTGATAGACGTTTAATTTTTCGTGATCGAAGTAGCGTTTCATGTCGAGGAGTTAGAGCAAGAGCATGAGCATGAGCATGAGAAAGAGTAAGAGCTAGACAACTCCCGGTGCGCCGGCTTTGTCCCAACCGGGATCGTGGGCGAGGGGGACGACGGGGATAACCGTCTCCTCGATGAGTTCTTCAGGGGTGATCTCCGGTGGCATGGGTGGCGGGACCGGCTTCTCCGCGCGAGTCGCGAATTCGTCAGGGAACTTTTCCAGGAAACTCTGGGTCGGCCAGGCGCAGGCTTCGCCGAAGGCGCAAATGGTGCGGCCGGCGATGTTGTCGGCCACGCTTTTCAAGGTCGCGGGGTCCTGGGTGACGCCGCCGCCTAACAACATCCGGTCGGTGATTTTTTTCATCCAGAGGGAGCCTTCGCGGCAGGGGGTGCACTGGCCGCAGCTCTCATGAGCGTAGAATTCGTTGATGTTGTTGAGCGTCCAGAGCATGTCGCGCGAGTCGTCCAGGACGATGACGCCGCCCGAGCCGGCCATCGAGCCGGCCGCGGCGAGTGAATCGAAATCCATCGGGATTTCTTCGAGCGAAACTTCACGGTCCTTGAGTTTGAAGGTGTCGCCCGCGCGCAAGACTTTTGCGGAGCTGCCTCCCGGAATGACCGCCTTCACCTTGCGTCCTTCCTTCGGGCCGCCGGCCATTTCGTTGATCACCTGGCCCATCGTGAGGGCGCCGACTTCGATCTCGAAATAACCGGGCCGCTGGACGTCGCCGCTCACGCAAACGATGCGGGTGCCGGTATTGTTAGGCCGGCCGATTCTCGCATACTCGGCGCCGCCCATCGCGATGATGTGCTTCACGTGACAGAGCGTTTCGACGTTGTTCACGATCGTCGGGCACATGTAGAGCCCGAGGACGGCGGGGAAATAGGGCGGCTTGATCCGCGGATAGGCGCGTTTGCCTTCGAGCGATTCGATGAGGCCGGTTTCTTCGCCGCAGATGTAAGCGCCGGCGCCGCGGTGGACGTAAAATTCCACGTCGAAGCCGGTCCCGAGCATATCTTTGCCGAGGAAATTTCTGGCGCGCGCTTCTTCGATGGCCTTCTCCAGAATTTCAGCGCCCTTGGGAAATTCCCCGCGGATGTAGATGTAGGCGGTGTGGACGTTGAGCGCCCAGCAACTGATCAACATGCCTTCGAGCATTTGATGCGGGTCCTGATGAATGATGTAGCGATCCTTGAACGTGCCGGGCTCGGATTCGTCGGCGTTGCAGATGAGATAGACCGGCTTTTTCTCGTCCGGCTTGATGAAGCTCCACTTCACGCCGCAGGGGAACCCGGCCCCGCCGCGGCCGCGCAGGCCGGAGCTTCTCACCTCGTTCACGATCTCGGCGCGGGACATCGTGATGGCTCTGCGGAGCTGTTCGTAGCCGCCGTTTTTCAGGTAGCAGTCGAGGTCGGTGGTGTAGCCTTCGCGCCCGATGTTTTGGAAAATCAGGCGGCGCTCGAGGGGATGGGGAGCGGGTGGTTGATGGCTGATGGTTGATGGTCGATGGACCAGATCGGACGCTTGATCGGGTTGCACTTTTTCGTGTAGTTCGTCATCCACCATGCAGACCGGCGCGGTGCCGCAGCTGGCGAGGCATTCGACGAACTCGATGCTGTATTCGCCGTCCGGACTGACCGATATCGGGTTGTGCATTCCGGCGCCCTGGTGCTCGCGGTCGATCTTCGTTAGGCGCGCGAGCTTTTCCATGAGTGGGTAGGCGCCGGCCATGGCGCAGCTCAGAGTGCGGCAGACGCGGATGTGTTTTCGTCCCGCCGGCTCCTGCCGATACATCGGGTAGAAAGTCACGAGCTCGAGAATGTTGATCGGCTCGAGCTCGAGCTTGGCCGCAATCCAGGTGATGGCCCCATCGCTGATGAAGCCGAAATGTTCCTGCCAGAGATGGAGCAGCGGCATGGAGGCGCTCCGTTTCTGCTCCGCCGGATAATGGCCGATCGCCTCATCCATTTTCCGCTCCAGCTCGGCCGGAACGTTCGTCATCGTCGCCTCCACAGATGACGGCTAGTCGTGCAGGTTGCTCTCTTTCGACGAAACCTGATCGTTAAAGAAGACGATCGTGACCGACTCGTCGCCCTGCTCGTAGGTGTAGGTGACCTTTTTCGTGACGAGCAGGTTGGTGCTGTCGACCGAAGTGGGCGGCCCGAGGATCGATTCCACCTGTTTGCGACTCATCCCGTCGGAGATTTCCGCGACATTCGCGCGGGTCAGGCGTTTCCCGTGGCAACTGCTGAAGGCGAGGGCCGCCGCAGTGAGCAGGATCAGCCAGCGTCCCAAACTCAGGTGCTTATTCATGCCGAGTAAATCGCGTCGCCCTCAGGGTTCGCGTCCCAGGTTGGTATCCTTGCTGTCCACTTCGTCGTTCTTTAAAGTGATCATGGCGAACTTCTTCCCGTCTTCGTAGCGGTAGGTCGTTTTCTTGAAAATGACGACGTCCTTGGTGTCGATCGAGGTGGGCGGGCCGAGGATGGTTTCGACCTGCGCCTTCGACATGCCGAGCGTGATCTGGTCGTAGTTCGCGCTCGTTAATTTCGAACCGGAAAGAGCGCTCCGGCTGCACGCGCCTAACGACAAGAGAGCGAAAGCGGCGAGGAGAAGACCGAGGAGCTGGGTTTTGTTTTTCATATTTCGGGTTTTCATCTGTCGCATTCTCCCATGACGAAGTCCAGACTGCCGAGGATCGCGACGACGTCGCTCATCATGGCGCCGGGAAGGAGCTCGGGCAGAATGCTCAGGTTGACGAAGGAGGGGGCGCGAATCTTGAGCCGGTTGGGCACGCCGCCGCCCTTGCTCTGGATGTAAAAGCCGAGCTCGCCCTTCGGATTTTCGGCCGCGAAATAGACTTCGCCCGGGGGCGCGTCGAGCCCTTCGGTCACGACGATGAAATGGTGGATTAGCTCCTCCATTTTCGTCATCACGCGCGATTTGGGCGGGAGCGAGTTTTTCCAATCGGCCACGTTGATCGGGCCGTCCGGCAGCTTCTCGATCACCTGTCGCAGGATGCGCACGCTCTGCCGCATTTCCTCGATCCGGACGAGATAGCGATCGTAACAATCGCCCGCGCTTCCGATCGCGACGTCGAAATCGTATTGCTCGTAATCGAGATAGGGATGTTTACGCCGCAGATCGTGCTCGATCCCGCTCCCGCGCAGGTTCGGACCGGAGAGAGCGTAGGCGATCGCGCGATCTTTCGGGATCACGCCGATATCGCGGGTGCGATCGACGAAAATGCGGTTGCGGGTGAGGAGCTGATCGATCTCGTCGAGCTGCGGGATGAAATCGTCGAGGAATTTCGTCAGCTGCGGGATGAACGTCTCCGGAAGATCACGAATCTGCCCGCCGACGCGAGTGTAGGAAGTGGTGAAACGCGCGCCGGTCAGGAGCTCGAAAAGGTTATAGAGCTTCTCGCGCTCGGTGAAGGTGTAGAGGAAAACCGTCATCGCCCCGAGGTCCAGAGCCATCGCCCCCAGGCCCAGCAGGTGCGAGGAGATACGGGAGGTTTCGCAACAAATTACCCGGATCGCTTTTCCGCGCGGGGGAATTTCCCAGCCCATCAGCTTTTCCACAGCAAGTGCGTAGGCGACGTTGTTGGAGAGGGGGGCGATGTAATCGAGCCGGTCCGTGTAAGGAACGAACTGGTTGTATTGCATGTTCTCGGCGATTTTCTCGTCGCCCCGATGGAGGTAACCGACCTCGGGAGTCGCGTTAGTCACCAGTTCGCCATCCAGCTCGAGGACGAGCCGCAAAACCCCCTGGGTCGCCGGGTGCGATGGGCCCATGTTGAGCACCATTTTTTCTCCGATTTGATCGTCGGTCGGAGAGGCCTCCGCCTGCCTCTGCATGGTGCGGGCGAGGGGATCGGGAGTTTCGATTTCGCGCGTCGTGGCAGCCATGAGAAAAGCCCGACTATGCTCGCAAGGGGAAGGGATCGCGCAAGCTCAAAGTCGAGTTTCGAGTCTCAGGGGGAAGACAGAAGGAGGTTCAAGAGAATGGAGAAAAACACCCCCTCCTGCTCGGCTCGAGCGAGCCGAGCAATATCTCGATTGATCGCAGAAGGAATTTACCTTCCGCGCTCAATCGCGAGGATCATTCGTCCTCTTAGCGGCCGCCGCGGTTCAGACTGACCTGCGCCCAATAGGGCATCGAGCCAGGCAGTAGCCTTCCTGGATGTGGCGGTGGATTAACGAACTTAACCATCTCCACGCGACCTTGTGTCAAATCGGTCGCTATGACCGAATCGGCACTCAGCCTCCAGTGACTGGCGGCGTTCTGAGCCAGCTGATCGAGCGCAGGGAAACCGCTGCTTCGAAGCACCTGGGTGCCCGTTACGCGTCCGCTGCGATCCAGCGTCATGGATAGGATGACCGACCCTTGTTGTCCTTCGAGGTAAACCCCGTAGGGCAAGTGAGGTCGAGGCTTCTCGATCCACCCGGCATGCGCCGCCGTGAAAGGCGCCGCGACCAACATGGCTGCGATCGCTCCACAGATCGTGAGGCGACGAGTTGATTTGCCTTCTTTTGTTTGCATAGGCAAAAAATAGGTCTCTTTCTTCGTTTTAGCGACCAAAATGTTCGGACATCTTTCCGACTTTTTAGGCCATTTCCCTCCCGCTGCGCAGATATTTTCTCGCACCCTGAGCCAGCTGCCGTTAACTGAATCTCGATGGGAAAAAAACTTGCTCTTCTCTTTTCTGGCCAGGGCGCCCAAGCCGTCGGGATGGGGCGCGATCTCGCCGCCGAATTTCCGGAGGCGGCGGACCTTTTCCGCCGCGCGGATGAAACGCTCGGACGCAAGCTGAGCGAGATCGCCTGGGAAGGTTCGATCGAGGAGTTGACCCGCACCTCGAATTGCCAGCCGGCGCTTTACGTTCACGGTCTCGCCTGTCTCAGCATTCTGAGGGAAGGAGCGGGCATGTTTCCGGTGACCGCGGCCGCCGGCCTATCGTTAGGCGAATGGACCGCGCACGCCGCGGCCGGCACTTTTTCCTTCGAGGACGGTCTCCGCCTGGTCGAGCAGCGCGGACGTTTTATGGAGGCGGCCTGCGAGGCGACTTCCGGGGCGATGGCGGCGCTGATCGGCGGGGACGAATCGGGGGTGCGCTCTCTCGCGGCCAATACGGACGTCGATGTGGCGAACCTCAACGCTCCGGGCCAGATCGTCATTTCGGGCGAAAGGGCGAAAATCGAACTGGCCGTCTCGCTCGCGAAGGAACACGGCATCCGGCGCGCCACTCTGCTCAATGTCGCGGGCGCATATCACTCGCGTTTGATGGAGAGCGCCTATCAAAATGTGGGCGCGGCTCTCCTCGGGGTCGGTCTGAACACGCCGCGGTTTCCCGTTATCAGCAACGTGACCGGCCAAGAGGTCGAATCGGCCGACGAGATCCGCGGCGCCCTTCAGGATCAGGTCACGGCGACGGTGCGTTGGACCGATTGCATGGAGCGGATGCTCGCGATGGGCTGCGACCTGTTCCTCGAGCTCGGCCCCGGTGGCGTTCTCGCCGGGCTGCTGCAACGCACCCGCAAAGGAGTGGAAGTGGTGAGTGTGAGCGACGTCGCCTCGGTGCAGAAATGCATCGAGAAGCTGCGCGAGGAGGTCTGCGGTGCCGTATAGCAGGCGCAGGAGGAAGAAGCCGGCGACCGCCCCGGCTTGCGGAGACGAATAGTTCTGCTAAAAGCGGGGTTCCCGAAATGTATCTACCGATTCTCGATGCACGCTCGCGCGTGATGCTCTTCGCCCCTCATCCCGACGATGAGTCGCTCGCCGCCGGGGTTTTCCTGCAGCGGGCCGTCGCCGCGGGCGCCGCCGTCCGCGTTGTCTATGGGACGGATGGCGAGAAGAATTGCTGGCCGCAGCGCGTCCTCGAGCGCAAGGTCCGCATCCGGGAAGCTGACCGCCACCGCTGGGGCGTGCGCCGGCAGGCGGAAGCGCTCGCCGCTTTGCAGACTTTGCAGATCGGGCCCGAGAAAGTGGAGTTTCTCTCCCTGCCCGACCAGGGGGTGACGGATCTGTTGCTAGGCGACTGCGGCGAAACCTTGCACCGTCTGGCCGGCGCGATTATCGCGTGGAACCCGACGCACCTTCTTCTCCCGTCCCCGTCCGATACGCATCCCGATCACAGCGGTCTGGCCATTCTCCTCCGTCTTGTCTTCCAGCATTTTCTGCCGCGGCATCATCGGATCGAGCGGATCGAGTATCTCATCCACGGCGAGAGCGCCGCGTTTGCCGAAGCCGCGCGCCCACTGTCGCAGACCCGCCTGGAAGGCAAAACCAAGCAGCGTGCCATCGCCTGCCACCTCACCCAGGTCGCCTTGTCCCGCCGACGTTTTCTCGCCTACGCGAAACGCCCGGAGCGCTTCGTCTTGCCGGGGGATTCCCTTTCCTCATCCTGCGACGGGCCCATTCGCTCCTTCAGCCGCGATCGGCAGGAGGTCTGCCTCCAGGTCGCCTTCACTCTCAAGCCGCTCCGCGCGGAAGAGACTTCGCTCTACCTCATCGGGCACGATGCCTTTGGCGGGTTCCGCCGTTTGCGCGCCACCCTTCCCGGCCGCACCACCAGGCTCGACCTCCTCGATTGTGTCTCCGGCGCGATCACCGGGGTCGGTCGCTATTTTGGGGATGCTTTTCGAGCCGAGATTTCGCTGCCCATGAATGGCTTCGCCCTGGGTGAACCGGTCTACCTGAAGCTCGACCGCCGCGTTTGGTTTTTCGACGAAGCCGGCTGGCTCGAGATGGGCGCGGTCATTTCCAAGGTGGCAACCGTCCTCCCACGAGCACGCCCTTCCCGCGAGCTCACTCTCGCCTAACGAATCGAATTTCAGATGACGCTTCCGCAACGCATCGATGCCGATCTGAAAGACGCGATGCGGGCGCGCGACGCGGCGCGGCTCGGCGTTCTGCGCATGCTCAAAAGCGCGCTCAAATATGCCGCGATCGAGAAATCCGGCGCGGAAAGCGAGCTGGACGACGCTGAGGCCACCCAGGTCATCCGCAAACAGGTGAAACAGCGCCAGGATTCGATCGAGAGCTTTGCCAAAGGCGGCCGCGCCGAACTGGCGGAAAAGGAAAAAAGCGAGCTCGCGATCCTCAACCAATACCTCCCCGCCGCGATGAGCGCAGAAGCTCTCAGCCAGCTCGTCCGCGAAACGATCGCCGAGACCGGCGCCACTTCAAAAGCGCAAATGGGCGCGGTCATGAAAGCCCTTGGCCCGAAAGTCGCGGGCCGGGCCGACGGCAAAACGCTCAGCCAGGAAGTGCAGCGGCAGTTGGGTGGTCGTTGAAGCGATGAAGGGTTGAAGCGATGAAGCGAGGCCCCGCTTTAACTCTTCAACGCTGCAACTCTTCAACGCCCCCATGCTGAGCGCGATCATCGTCGCCGGCGGGAGCAGCCAGCGGATGGGCTTCGACAAGCTCCTCGCCCCGCTCCATCGCCGGCCTGTTCTCGCGTATTCCATCGCCGCCTTCGAGCAAACCGAATCGGTTACCGGCATCATCCTGGTCGGCCGGGCGGAGCGGCTCTCCGATTACGAAAAGATCGCCGAAACGAACGGTTTTCGGAAGGTGATCGCAGTCATCCCGGGAGGAGTCCGGCGACAGGACTCGGTCAGGCGCGGCCTCGAGCAACTCGAGGCCGCGGCCCAGTTCGTGGCGGTCCACGATGCCGCCCGGCCGCTCGTTAGGCCGGAACTGATCGAGCGAATTTTCCAACTCGCGCGCACCCATGGCGGAGCGGCCAGCGCCGCCCCCGTCATCGACACGCTGAAACGGGTCGATCAGGATCAGGTCGTCACCGGCGGGGTGGACCGGACGCATCTTTTCGGGGTGCAGACGCCGCAGATTTTCCGGCGCGATCTTCTCGAGAAAGCCTACGCCAACATCTTCGCGCAAGGGTTCGAAGTGACGGACGAGATTTCGGCCGTTGAACGCGTCGGCGGCAAAGTCGTGCTCCTGCCTAACGAAGAGCCGAACTTCAAAATCACCTACCCGGGCGATCTTGCCCTGGCCGAATTTCTCCTCCGCCGGCGAAGTTCGTTAGGCTGAAGACTCCCGGCGAGAAAGAGAAGGGCGAATGAGCGGGAGAAGCTGTCGCACATCGCTGCGCTTGAAAGGGCGGCTTTTCCCTCGCTCCGCGCTCGCCGGGAGATCGCGCACCTGCTGCAACGCGCCATTCTTCCAGACCCAGGCACTTTTGTTATAGGGCCCTACTTTACGCGGGTCGCTCCAGGTGTGAATGGAGATGAGCCGGTCGCTCAGCGCCGCCGCGATGTGCATCGGGCCGCTATCGACACTGATCGTGAAGCGCGCCCGCCGGGCCAGCCAGATGAGCTGCAAAATGCTTGTGTGATTGAGGAGGTTGACGCAATTATCCGGCACGGGCAGCTCACGCTTCGTCTGGCCCACGAGCACGATGCGATGTGGCGCGAGCGCCCGACAAAATTCCTCCACCACCAGATCGCTGAGCGACTTGCCTCGTCCGCGCGCAAAGGGATGGAGAAGAAGGAAAGGTTCGTCTTCGTCGAAGCGTTGAATCGAGTCACCCGTCGGAAGCGGAAAACGGAGCGGCCGTTGCACCGGCACGCCGAAATTCTCGACCAGCGCGAGATAGCGTTCGACCGCGTGGGCGCTGCGCTCGACCGGTGCGACATGATCGTAAAAAAGTCGCGCTCCCTCCCGCGCGTCACTCATCCCGTAAAAATCGCGCGGGTGACTCGTCCGGCCGATCCAGGCGCTCCGGAGCAAACCCTGAAAATCGAGCGCTACGTCGGGGCGCAAGCGCCCGGTCTGCCGCATCCAGGGGAGGAGGCGGGTCGCCATGCCAAGGCCGCCGAGCTCACCCCTTGGAAAAATGTGGACGTGATCGACACACTTGTTGCCCCGGAGAAGCGGGGCCCATTCCGGATTGATCACCCAGGTGATGTTGGCCGCGGGATAGGCATCGCGGAGAAGGGCGGCGGCGGGCAGGGTATGGACGATGTCGCCTAACGAACTCGGTTTGATGATAAGGATGGAGCGGATTGCTGATTGCATTGCCGCGGGCGCCGGGATCTTCAATCAGCATTCAGCAATCATAAATCAGCAATTGCCCTAACGGCCTTGGGCAAGACGATCGGCCAGCCTCTCGGGCAGGCCGGCCGCGCGGATTTTCTTCTGGGTCGTGGCGAGGTCGTACTCCACCCGGCGTTGTTCGACCACATTTCGCTCGCAATGATAGATGCAGTAGGCCGCCCGCCAGTCGCGATCGCGCGGCTGGCCGATGCTGCCGGCGTTGATGAAATATTTCTTGCCCGCCGCGAGAACGATCTGGCCGGTCGTGAGGCGGCGCACGTTATCGTCGCGCACAAACGCGGTCGGCCAATGGGTGTGGCCGAAAAAGCAGAGCGGAGTGTGCTGATAGGTGAAGCTGGCGATGGCGTCCAGATCGTTGAAGACGTAGCCCCATTGCCCCGGCGTATCGAGGGTGGCGTGGACGATCGTGAAGTCCCGCACCTGTCTCGTTAGGCGGAGCTCCGCCAGCCACGCTTTGTCCTCGGCGGTGAGATGTTCGCGCGTCCAGCCGATCGCTTCCTCGGCCAGCTCGTTGAAGCCCTCCGTGGAAGCGACGATCGAAGCTTGTTCGTCGTGGTTCCCCTTTACGACCGGACATTCGAGCTCCTGAATCAGGTGCACGCATTCGCTCGGGTTGGCGTTGTAGCCCACGATGTCGCCGAGGCAGACGAAGTGGGTGCATTTCTGCGCGCGGGCGTCGGCCAGGACGGCTTCGAGCGCCTCGAGGTTCCCATGGATATCGCTGAGCACGGCAAATCGCATCGTCCCAATCTACATTTCTGTGCGGGGAATGCGCTCATCCAAAGGAATATCAAGGCGCTTTTCGAGAAATTTCAGACGTTTGAGCAAAGTCGGGAGGCGCTCGTGTGCTCCGCTCCGATACAATTTCAGGAGCGCCTCATAGGCTTCGCGCTCGCGTCCCGGCACGTAGGAAAGCTCGTAAGCGGCGAAGCGCCGGTCGTATTCCGGCGCGCCGGGGAGCGCGGCGGCGCGCGCATAATATTTCGCGGCGGCGGCGTGGTTGTGCAGCTTGTCGCGGTAAAGCCGGGCGAGGGATTCATAGAGTTGCGGCCGATCTGGGTTATTGCGGATCCCGCGCTCGAGGAAATCTTTTCCAAGCTGGAAATATTCCTGCTCCGCCTTGCGCCGGAGGGCCTCGTTAGGCTGGGTCGGATCGTGCCGCGCGGCCACGCTCGCGTTCCAGGCCATGTGCCAGGCAGCCATGTCCCAGAAGAGGATCGAGCGCGGCTGGAGGGTGGTCGCTTCGCGAAAAAGAAGGAGGACGCGCCCCCATTCCGTTCGTTCCCAGGCGACGTGCGCCTGGATGAACACCACATCCGCGACGAGCGCGCGGAATCCGCTCAAGGCCGCCA
>JBBQHV010000036.1:0-11238 GCA_038324295.1 Chthoniobacterales bacterium | reverse complement strand
CCCCTCGCGGATCACGCGCTCGTTCGCTTCACCGGCGCGGAGATCGATCCAGCGCGTCCGCTCCGGGAACAATTCGGGAAAGCGATCCGCCCATTCGATCACCGCGACGCCGCCCTCGTTCAGGTAATCGTCGAAACCGATCCTTTCGACCTCCGAGCGATTTCCGAGCCGGTAAAAATCGAAATGGAAAATTGGGAGCCGACCGCCGCGATATTCATGCAGCAGGGTAAAAGTGGGGCTGGTCACACCCGCCTCGCTCCCGCAACCGGCGACGAGGCCTTTGACGAAGTGCGTCTTGCCTGCGCCCAGATCGCCGCGCAAAGCCACAACATCGTTAGGCTGGAGCGCCCGCGCCCATTCCCGCGCGAAAGCAATCGTCTCGTCCACGCTATGTGAAGTGAAGGTAGCCATGGGGAAGCGGTTGATGGTTGATGGCTGATGGTTGAGCGAGATGGCCGATCCGGGTGAGCGAAAGGCGCGGGAATTTTTTCCGCCATCTCTTCTCGAGAGAATGGCTGTCGTTAGGCGAGAGAGCGAAGAGCAATTCGTAGTCTTCGCCGTCACTGATCGCCTGCTCGACTGAAGAGCCCCGATTTTTTGGAAGCGATTTTTCGTCGATCTCGAACCCGACCTTGCTTGCCTGGGCCAAACGCGGGAGGTCGGCCCCCAGGCCGTCGCTCAAATCCATCAGGGCGTGGAGCCGGAAATTCTTTGTCAGCCACCGGGCCTCCGCGATACGCGGAACGAAACTGAGATGCTTGCGGCGGATCGAGCCCCCCAGCTTTCCGGTAACGTAAAGGGCGTCGCCCACCTCGCCGCCGCTTCGCGAAACCCAGCGATCCTTCTCGACCACGCCGACGGCGCTGATCGAGACGACGGCCGGTCCACTCGTGCCGCTGGTTTCGCCGCCCACGATCGCAACGTCGAAACGATCGGCCATACGGCCGAGGCCGCGGTAGAGTTCCTTCGTCCAGCGCGCCTCGCGCTCCGGCGGAACGATCAAGGTGACGAGCGCGAATTGGGGGAGCCCCGACATCGCTGCGAAATCGCTCAAGACCCGCGCCAGCGCTTTGCCGCCGACTGCGGCGGCGCGTTCGTTAGGGCGAAAATGAATTCCCTCGACTACGCAATCGGTCTTGAGCAGGAGAAGTTTTCCCGCCTCCGGTCCGGCCACGACGGCGCAGTCATCGCCCGGGCCTTCGATCACCTCGGGGCGGGTGGGCAGGCGGGCCACGAGCTGGGCGAGCAGCCGATCCTCACCCAGTTCGCCACACGGAATCCGTCCTCCGGCGGACTCACGCAATTTCATTGCGGCAGGAGGTTGGGAAAAGCGAGAGCGCTGAGGGTAAAGAAATTGAAGAGAGCGTGCATCGTCATGGAGACGAGAATCGAGCCGCTCCATTCGTAGGCGAGGGTGAGGCAGCCGCCGAGGACGAAGAGCGGCCCGAAGCTCGGCAGGTGCACGTGCACGGCGGCGAAGAGGAGCGCGTTGAGGACGAGGCCGACACCCCGGCCGAAGTAGCGCTTGAAGACGCCGTAGAGGAAGAAGCGGAAGATAAATTCTTCCGTCATCGGCGCGATGCTGATCGCGAGGACGATGATGAGGACGCGCTGTTGCAGGGTTTCGGAGCCGGTAAACATCTCGACGATTTGCTGCCGGGTGGAGTCGTCTTCGAGCACAAGCCGCGAAATGCCTCCGGCGGCGTAGAGGAGCGGGTAGGCGGCAAAGAGAAGTACGGCCGCCGTGCTCACGATCCGTCCGAACCCGAGCCGGGAAAAGCCGCCTAACGACAAGACACTGAAGCCGCGCAGCTGGAGAAGCGAGCTGAGGACGAAAAGGACGGCGAGCGAAAAAGCCCCGGTCAGAATCAGGTCGCGGGTGTGATAAACCGCTTCGCCGGAGCGGGCCGCCGCGAACACGTTCAATCCAAACCAGCCGACGAGGAGGGCGGCGGCGAGCGCCTCGGGGAGGCCGAATTGTTTTTCGCCTAACGAGGCCGCGCCGTTCACCTGCCGGACGGCGATCTGGCGGGCGAGGGAGACGTAAACATAGAGCGCCGCGACCACGAGCAGCGCGTTGATCAGGCTGTCGAACATCTCGCCGCCGCGCCGGTCAGGGAGCGTAGAAACTGGGGAGGAAATAGGCGCGCCCGCTTTGCAATTGCGGGCCGAGCTGCCCGGGAAGGGTGAGCTCGAGCTTCGTGTCACCACTTTTCGTCAACATGCGAAAGACGCGCCCGAGGCTGAAGGGCGGTCCGTATTTCACGATCGCCGCGGTGGGCGCGTGCCCGAGCTCTTTCGCCTTGGCGAAGGCGTCTTCGATTTGGCCGAGGCCGTCGATCAACCGGTGATCAAGCGCGTCGCGGCCGGAGAGAATGCGGCCGTCGGCGATGCCGTTGCGGAGCGCGTCGACCGGGAGGTTACGCTCCTTCGCCACGATCCCGAGAAATTTGTCGTAGGTCTTCATGACGAAGCTCTGGATGTAAGCCTGCTCCTCGGGCGTGATTGGGCGCGCGCCATTGAGCATGTCCTTGAACTTGCCGCTTTTGAAAACCACCGAGGCGAGGCCGATTTTGTTGAAGAGCTGCTCGTAGTTCAGGGTTTGAATAATGACGCCGATGCTCCCGGTGATGCTCGTCTCGTTCGCCATCAAATACTGGCCACCACAGGAAACGTAGTAGCCGCCGGAAGCGGCGAGCGATTCCATATAGACCACGACCGGTTTCTTCCGGCGCGTTTTCACGACCGCGTCGTAGATCATGTCGGAGGCGGTCACTTCTCCGCCCGGCGAATCGACCTCGAGGACGACGGCGCGGACGTTGCTGTCATTGCGCGCCTGTTCCAATTCCCAGCGCAAATCGTCCACCATCGACTCGCCGACGTTGCCCGCGACACCGGTGCTGATGAGCCCGCGCAGCGAGATCACAGCGATCTTGCTCGAATCCCCGCGCGTCCCCCGCTCCAGGATCATCTCTTGAAAGCGCGGCCGGATTTCCATCGCCCCGCCCGCGCCCTGGAAACGGCGAAACGCGGTCGCCGCGAGAAAGAAATTAACCAGCACGCTGAGGCAAAGAGCGACGAACAAAAAAATGCTGAGACAGCCCAGTTTGCGGTTCGCCATGACCGGATGAATTCGCCGAAGAACCGCAGAGGCACAAGCGCTTTTCCGCCTCGCAAAGGCATCTCGAACGAAGGGCGCGGCGGATATGGCAGGGAAGCTGCTAGTTAGGGCGGCACAATTATGGGGCCGATAACTTCAGGGGGAGATCTAAAAGTGAGCGAGGCAGCTGTGCGGCGATTGCCGAAAAAGAAAACGCAGCGGAAGCCCAAACGCAGCCCGAAAACAGCGACGGGAAAAGCTACCGCCGAGAACGAGACGAGCCGCCCTGCGGTCGGGACGCTGACGCGGACCAAAAGTCTCTTGCTCGCGGCCTTGCGCGTTTGGGAGCTGAAGCAGGGCATCCGGGAATAGCGGGCCGAACTCCGTTCGCAGTGGTGGGCCGATTTATTGGCACGCCCAGACTCCTCGCGCGCGTCTCTTCTGGCAGATTCTTCGCCGCTGCGGCGGCCTGATCACGGGGGGGAAATCCAGCGGCGGCAGCTCCGCTCCTCGCGCTGATTTTTCCCTCAGAAAACACGGTTTTTCTGGACGAAACCTCGTCCTTCTCGTAGTGTCTCTTTCTTCAGCTCGCCTGCGAGCAAGAGTCCAAGGGTCGGGCTCACGACCAAGTCTCCAGTTATGAAACAAATCTATCTATCACTCGTTGCTTTGTCTCTCTGTGCCGTCACCAGTTGGGCCGCGGCCGCCCCCTCCGCCATTACCCTCAACCCCGAGCGCGCCGGCCATAACGCCACGGTTTTGACTTCGGGCAAGGTCCTGATTACCGGCGGCATCAACGAAAGCGCGACGCTCGATTCCGCCCTCCTTTACGATCCCGCGACGGGCAATTTCACACCCACGGGAACGATGACCACGCCGCGTTCCTATCACACCTCCACCTTGCTTCAGGACGGCCGCGTCCTTCTGACCGGCGGGGTCCTCTCCACCGGCCAGCAGATCAAGACCGCGGAGTTTTACGATCCAACCACCGGCCTCTTCACCCAGGCGGCTCACCAGATGAGCACCGGCCGGAGCAAACACACCGCCAATCTTCTCGGCAACGGGCAGGTCATCATCGTGGGAGGCAAGAACGCCGACCTCTTCGATCTGGCGACCGAGACTTTTACGATCGTTCCGAATCCCCCGACCAACCGCAGCAGCCATTCCGCGGTCAACCTCGCTGATGGCACTGTCCTGATCACCGGCGGCTACGTCGGCCCCATCCCCTCGGCGGACGCCTGGCTCTACACTCCGACGACGAATTCCTTCAGCCAGCTGGCCGCGAACATGACTCTTCCCCGGGCCAACCACACCAGCACGCTTTTGCAGGACAACCGAGTTCTCATCACCGGCGGCTTCACCGGCACGAGCCCGCACGACGAGACTGAGTTCTACGATCCGCAAAGCCAGACCTTCAGCCCCGGGAAGAAGATGCGCTACCACCGGTCGAATCACGCGGCGGTTCTGCTCCCGAACGGCAGCGTTCTCGCGATCGGCGGCACGACTCTGGAAAGCGGCTTCCTCGACGTGAACGAAATCTGGGATCCCGCCACCGGCCTTTGGGCGGTCCATGATGTCATGCAGGAAAACCGCACCGGTCCCACCGCCAGCCTGCTCCAGGATGGAAGCATCCTCGTCGCTGGCGGCATCACCGGAAACAAGACTCTGCCGAACGCAGAGATCCTCGATCCTGCCACGCAGACCTTTACCTCGTTAGGCAACATGCAGGTCCCGCGCAACCAGCACACCGACACGCTCCTTGCCGATGGCCGGGTCCTCCTCACCGGCGGAAGCACCGATGCTGAATTCCTCGACTCCGCCGAAGTCTTCGATCCCAGGAACAACACCTTCAGCCTCGTCGGTTCTCTTACTCAGGCGCGCAAGAGCCACACCTCGACCCTACTCAAGAGCCGGCTGGTTCTGATCGCCGGCGGCAAGACCGCCAAGGGCGACACCGAAGTCTGCGAGCTTTTCGATCCTCGCACCAACCAGTTCTCGCTCACCGGCTCGATGGTCAATGGTCGCTCCCTGTTCACCTCCACCCTCCTGCGCAATAGTCAGGTCCTGGCCGCCGGCGGACGCAAAGGCGCCAATCCGCAGAAGACCGCTGAGCTCTACAACCCGCGGCGTGGCACCTGGTCGAGCACCGCCGACCTGAATGTGCAACGGAAGCGTCATCGCGCGACCCTCCTCCCCGACGGCAGCGTCATGGTCGAAGGAGGCGCCTCTATTTCCAATGGCATGCCGGTCGATTCCGGCACGCCAACCTCGGAAGTCTATGATTTCCGGCGCCGCACCTGGACGCTCGGCGGAGAGATGCACATCGGCCGCACCGAGCATGACGCGACCTTGCTTCCGGACGGCACCGTGCTGGTCACGGGCGGAGTCTCTTTCCCTGCGACCTCCGACCTTTACCATCCCCCTTCCAGTTCCTTCACCGAGACCGATGGTTTGCTCCAACCGCGGCAACGCCAGGTCGCGCTCCTCCTCAACAACCCTGTCTGGGGCTCACTCAACGGCAAAGTGCTGATCATCGGTGGCGCCTCGACCGGCAACTCCGTCTACGGCGGCCTCCAGAGAGCGCTCGACTCCGTCGAAATGTATGACCCCGCCACGGGCCACATGAGCCTCTTCGGCACCATGACCGAAGCCCGGCAGAATCACACCGCCACGATGTTGCAGGATGGCCGGATTTTGATCGCGGGCGGCGTCGATAGCCCGAAGATCAGCGGCACCGCCGAGCTCGTGCAGCCCTAAAGAATCGAGACGGCAAACTGGATTCGTTAGGCAAAAGCCGCCCGGGCTCCTGCGGTGCGGCTTGCCGGTTGCGCGGTGCGTGGAATACTGGGCTCAAGGCGCCCATAGCTCAGCCGGATAGAGCATCGGATTTCTAATCCGACGGTCGGAGGTTCGAGTCCTCCTGGGCGCGGCGAAATTTTCGCTCATGCTCGAGGAGCCATTTCTTGCGCCAGAGCCCGCCGCCGTATCCGCAAAGCGTGCCGTCGGCCCGGATCACGCGATGGCACGGGATGATGATGCAGAGCATGTTCTCGCCGTTCGCGCGTCCGACCGCGCGGCGCATTTCCTTATCACCCAGCTGCTCCGCCATCCACGAATAGGAGCGCGTTTCGCCTAACGGAATCGTTTGCAACATTTTCCAGTCTCGCAATTGAAAAGGCGAACCGACCGGCGCCAACGGCCCGGTGAACTCGAGGTTCTTTCCCGAAAAGTAATCGCGCAGCTCTTTCCGCACCGCCGTGAGATGGCTATGCTCGCCGGGCACGACGTTCGTCTTCAAACGCGTTCGCAAGATCGACAGCTCCCGTTCCAGCGCGCGGCGATCGACAAACTCGAGCAGACGCAGCCCGGCGTCGTCGGCGATCGCCAGCATCGAGCCGAGCGGGGTCTCGATCCGTTCGGCAAACAAGCCGCCTTGCTCTTTCGCCGAGGTCGGGGTTTCGCCGAAAATTTTCGTGAAGGCATCGCGAAAGCCGCTTTCCGATTCGAAGCCGCTGCCGTTCCGAACGTCCTGCACCCGCTCGCCTTTGTGCACTTCACGCAGCGCCAGGCCGAGGCGGCGCGCGCGATGATAAGCCTGAAACGTCATCCCGTAATGCCGCTTGAATTGCCGGCGCGCGGTCGAGGGATCGATCGCGAGGGCGGATAATTCCTTGTCGGTCAGCCGTCCATCCGGCGCCTTCTCCACTTCGGCGCGGAGCCGCTCGATCAGCTCCGGCGGGCGCTGAGTCGGGTCCATCGGGCGGCAGCGCAGGCAGGGCCGGTAACCGCCGAGCAAGGCCTCGTTAGGCGAAGGAAAAAACTCCACGTTTTCGGGTGCGGGCTTTTTCGCGCTGCAGGTCGGCCGGCAAAAAATCCCGGTCGTTCGCACTCCTGCGAAAAAGATGCCTTCGAAGGTCGAGTCGCGCTCACAGAGCGCGCGATACATGGTGTCGTTAGGCGGAAGTAATTCCAGAGTCTTCATGAGCGTTCGATCCTAAAGGTATAACAACCGCGCGTGCTGCTCCGGGCCTCGAGGAAGGCGGTTTCCGGAATTTCCGGGAGCCGCGCGACGATCGCTTCCGGCTCGTCATTTTCCAGGATGACGGCATCAATCATGTCGTTCCTGCCATTATACGCGACGGCGTGATCGGGCGCGCCCGCTTTCGCTTTTCGCCGGGACGCCGCCGCGACCTCAGTGGGCAGCGGGACGATTCTAAAGTTCGCTGATTGCATGCCGCAGCCTAAACCGACAGCGTCGCGGCGCGCATCGACGGAATTCGGGCGGCGAATTCTGCCAGCGGTCTCGCTCGCGCAACTCCGGGGGAGGACGGGGTGACACCCCGTCCTCCCCGGAGTTTAAGGCGACGCCGCGAAAGTAGTCGCGACCACATTTGCCAGCTCTGCTACGGCGGCGTTGCGCTGTTCGCTCGAGAGCGTCGCTGATCCTTCCGTGTAGATCGCGAGAAAAATCGGCTGGCCTCCCGGCGGCTCGAGTATCGCAATGTCGTTTACCGCTCCGTCCCCGCTCCGTCCGGTTTTGTCGCCCACCTGCCAATCACGTGGGACGCCCGCGCGGATCATGCCCGCTCCGGTCGTGTTACCAGCGAGCCAGGTCGAAAGCTGGCGCCGAGAAGCGGCGGAAAGCACGTCGCTGCGAAGCAGCCGCTCCAGGTCGTGCGCCATCGCCGCCGGCGTGGTCGGGTCGCGCTCGTCACCCGGACCGCCATTGTTTAATTCCGGTTCGACTCGATCAAGCCGGCTCACGGAGTCGCCCATGGTCCGCAGAAATTTCGTCAGGCCGGCGGGGCCGCCGAGCGTGCGCAGCAACAAATTGCCCGCAGTATTGTCGCTCTGCTGGAGCGCGGCCGCGCAGAGAGCGGACAGCTTCATCCCGCCCTCGGAGACATGCGCGCGGGTGACGGGCGCATACTCGAGCAGGTCCGATGGCCCATAGGAAATGAAGCGGTCGAGCTCTTCCTTGCCGGCGTCGACTTTCTGCAAGACCGCGGCGGCGGCGAGAAACTTGAACGTGCTGCAGAGCCGGAAACGTTCGTTAGGGCGGTGCTCGATCGTGCGCCCGCTGCGGCGGTCGAGCGCGACCAGACCGATCCGACTGCCGGCCTTTTTTTCGATCGCCGCAATCTCCCCGGTGGGATCCTGCGGAGCGTTCGCCGCAAGCAAGGCGGCACAGACGAGGGCGCCTACCATCGATGGTACGCGGGATGACCTTCCTGGACCGCGACAAAAGTTCCCCGGCAGGTCGCGCAGACTTTTCCGCCCGCGCTCAGGGTGCCTTCGATCGTCGCGCGATCGGCCGTCGACTCCACCACTTTGGCGGAAAGAAAAACGGAATCATTCGTCGGCGTCGGGCGGAGCAACTTGATCGCGTAATCGGCCGTTACGGTGCAGGGGGGATGATCTTCACCCGCCTGTTTCATGAGAAAATAGGAGGCGGTCCAGTTGCAATGGCAATCGAGGAGTGTGCCGATGATCCCGCCGTTCAAGACGCCGGGGAAGGCTTCATACTTTTGCTCTGGCTTCCATTCCGCGACCACTTCGTCGTCGCCTTTGGGAAAGCTGCGAATCCGCAAACCTTCCGCGTTGGCCGGACCGCAGCCCCAACAGGCATTGTTAGGCGCGTATTTTTCCTGAAGCGATGGCGATTCGTTAGGCATTCCTGTAGCGGCGCTCTATGAGCGTCGCGGGTGAGACTGGGTTGTTGGCATGCGTTCTCGACGGTCACAGACCGCCGCTACAGCTACAGGATCGCCGGTGGACCTACGCGCCATTGGAAGCCGCGGCCGCTTGGTAAGGGCGCGCGGCCGGTCCGGTGTAGAACGAGCGCGGGCGGATGAGCCGGTTATGATCCTGCTGCTCGACGACGTGCGCGCACCAGCCGGCGACGCGCGAAGCGGCGAAGATCGGCGTGTTCAGCTCCGGCGGAAATTCCAGCATCGTGAAAACCGGCGCGGCGTAGAGATCGACGTTCGCGCAGAGCTTCTTTTCCCGATCCATCGTCGCTTCGAGATTCTCGCAAATCGGCACCCAATCCTCTTTCCCCACCCGCTTCCCGAGGTCGCGCGCGATCTCGCGCATGATCGGCACCCGCGAGTCGCCCGCTTTGTAAACGCGATGACCGAAGCCCATGATCTTGGCCTTCTTCGCGAGCGCATCCATCATCCAACCCTCGGCGCGATCGGGCGTTTTGATGTCATCGAGCATCTTCATCGATTCCTCATTCGCGCCGCCGTGGAGCGGGCCTTTCAACGTCCCGCACGCGCTCGTAACCGCGGCATACATGTCGGCCAAGGTCGAGGCCGTGACGCGGGCCGCGAAGGTCGAGGCGTTGAACTCGTGGTCGGCGTAGAGGATGAAGATCGTGTCCATCATCCGGATCTTCCACGCGGGCGGAACTTCACCGCTCAGTTTGTAGAACAGATTTCCCGCCATCGTCAGGTCGGGCCGTTCCGGGAGCGGATTTTCGCCGCGCTGAATCCGGAAGCCATCCGCGATCAGCGTCGTGGTCTTCGCGATCAGGCGAATCGCTTTGCGAATGTTGGCGTCGTGCGAGTGGTCGTTCAGCTCCGGATCAAATGGCGCGAGCATCGAAACACCGGTCCGCAGCATGTCCATCGGATGAGTCTTCTTCGGCATGAGCCGCATCATTTCCAGCACCTCTTTCGGGAGCGGACGTTCGGCCGCGAGGGCCTGGGAAAATTCTTCGCGCTGCTTCACGGTCGGCAGTTCACCCTGAAGAAGGAGATAGGCGACTTCCTCGAAGTTGGCTTTCTCCGCCATCTCGTGAATGTCGTAGCCGCGATACATCAGGCCGGCGTTCGGATCGACCCAGCAGATTTCGGTTTCGCCCGCGATCACGCCGGCGAGGCCGGGGCTGTAGGCTGGTTTGGTTTCAGTGCTCATAATTTTCTTCCTGGATTGCTGCACGGGAGGGCGGAACTCCGCGACGCCGGGAATTTGCAGAGCTCATCCCTTCAAAGCGTTCGCGCAACCAACATGAAGTGCCACGCCCGAAATTCAAACCTGCTCATAGCCGGGCCAGCTTTCCGCCGCCGGATCGTATTCGAGCGTCGCGTAAAGTTCCTTCCGCGTCTGCATCCGGTCGATCCAGTCGCTCTGCGTGCCGGCTTTCTTGAGCGCGGCAAAAAATTCGCCGGTCGTTTTCATGCAAACGCGAAAGGCGCTCTGCGGGAAGATGACCATGCGATAGCCCAGCTCGCCAAGTTCCTCCACGCCGAGGAGCGGGCTTTTGCCAAACTCCGTCATATTGGCGAGCAGCGGCGCCTTCACTTCCCGGGCGAAATCGCGGAACTCTTCCGGCGTTTGCAGCGCCTCGGGAAAAATCGCATCGGCGCCGGCCGCGACGTAGGCATTGGCGCGTTGCACCGCGCCGTCGAAATTTTCCACCGCCCGGGCGTCGGTTCGGGCGATGAGGAGAAAATCCGGATCGCTCTTCGCCGCCGCCGCGACGCGGATTTTTGCCTCCATCTCGTCCGTCTCAACGAGCCGCTTGCCCGAGAGATGTCCGCAGCGCTTCGGAAATTCCTGATCCTCGAGGTGACAACCAGCCAGCCCCGCGCGCTCCAGTTCGTAGATTGTGCGAGCGGCATTCTCTGCACCGCCGAAGCCGGTGTCGGCGTCGACGATCGCGGGAATCTTCACCGCCTTCGCGACGAAGCCAGCGAGCGTGGCGACTTCGTTGAGGGTGAGCAGACCGACGTCAGGCAGACCGGCCGTGCAGTTCGCCAGGCCCGCGCCGCTGATGTAAACCGCCTCGAAACCGGCCCGCTCCACCTGCCGCGCCATCGAGGCATTCGGCACTCCCGGCATCGCCACGATGCCGGCTTCGATCAACTGGCGGAGTTTTGCGGTCTTGGTTTTCCCCGGCATGCGCCACCGTAGCGTGTCTCTCGCCAGTTGCACCTGCGCGACGACGCGGCGTTCGTTCGTTAGGGCCGCCCGCCGAAAGTCACGAAATCGTCCAGATCGAGGAGGTCGGCCCAGGTCTTGATGTCCTCGCGTGTTTGCGAGAACGACCCCACCTTCTCGGAAAACATGCCTAACGTTTCCGCGTCGCTCTCCGGCCCGCGTCGTTGCTGAAACTCGCTCCACTGCTCGAT
>JBBQHV010000035.1:0-11283 GCA_038324295.1 Chthoniobacterales bacterium | reverse complement strand
TGGGAATGGCTGGTCGAGGGGCTCTACAACTTTCTCGAGAGCGTGATCGGCTCCCATCTGGTCAGGAAGACGTTTTGGTTTTTTGCGACCATTTTCATTTTCATTCTCTTCTTGAACTGGTTCGGTCTGGTCCCGGGCGTCGGCACGATCGGCTGGGGCCATCACGACCCGGTGACCCATTCCTTCCACATCGATCGCCCGCTCCTGCGCGGCGCGAACGCCGACCTCAACATGACCTTCGCGATGGCGGCGGTCTTCTTCGCCCTCTGGATTGTCTGGGCGCTCCAGGAAAATGGCATCGGCGGATTCATCATGCACCTTTTCGGGCCGAAGGGGGATTCCAAGGGGATCCTGAAAGTGCTCATGATCATCGTGTTTTTCATGGTCGGCTGGCTGGAAATCGTCTCGATTCTCTTCCGGCCCATCTCGCTCAGTTTTCGGCTTTACGGAAACGTCTACGCCGGTGAGAACATGCTCGAATCGATGGCTCACATCGTGCCCGCGCTCTCCTGGCTGATCCCGATCCCGTTTTATTTCATGGAGCTGCTCGTCGGCATCGTGCAGGCGCTCGTCTTCATGCTTCTGACCGCCGTCTTTACCCTCCTCATCGCGCACCACGAACCGGCCCAGGGAGCGCATCACTAAATTTCGGTCACCGCTACGGACACCGTGGAAGGGGCTGAACCAAACCAACCAAAAAGAAAACTATGACATTACCAATATTGGCAGAAATGACCGGAAGCATTCACGTCGGCCTCGCGGCCCTCGGCGCGGCGATCGGCGTGGGATTGATCGGCATGGGCGCGTCCTCCGCGGTCGGTCGCAATCCCGGCGCGGCCACTCCGATTCTGGTGCAGGCGATCCTCGCGATCGCGTTTGCGGAAGCGATCGTGTTCTACGCCCTCTTCCTCGTGCGCTAAATCATCGCGCCTTGGAGCTTTTCGCTCCGCGGCGGCATTTCCCGGATGAATATTCCCATTATAATCGCAGCTAATCTGGTCACGGAGACGGCGGAAAGCTTCGGCTTCGACCTGAAGATTTTTCTCTCCCAGGTCATTAGCTTCATCATCGTGGCGCTGCTCCTGAAGCGGTTTGCCTACAAACCGATTCTGGCCGTGCTGGAAGAGCGCCGGCAACGAATCGCAGAAGGGCTCCTCAATGCCGAGAAAATCAAAAAACAGCTCGCCGAAGCCGAGCAGCGCTATCAGGAAATCCTGAGCAAGGGTAATGCCGAAGCGCAGAAAATGATCGATGAAGCGCGAGCCAGCGCCGGCGTCATCGCCGAGCGCAAACAGCAGGAAGCGATCGTCGCGGCCGAGCAAATCATGGCTAAGGCGCGGGAAGCGAGCGCGCTTGAGCACGAACGCACGATGAGCCAGCTAAAACGCGAACTCGGCCGCCTCGTCATCGACACGACCGCGAAAGTTACCGGCAAAGTTCTCACTCCCGAAGACCAGCGCCGCCTCCAGGAAGAGGCGAGCCGACAGGTCGCTTCCTAGGGCCTAACGAATCCGCCGCATGAAGATCAGCAAAGACATCCGCCGGCTCTCCCGCAACATGGTGCGGGAAAGCTTCGTCGATGGCGCGCTCGATCGCGGCCGGGTCGAGGGGTTCGTCGAGTCGATCATCAAAAACAAACCGCGCAGTTACATTCAGCTTCTCGAGACCTATCAGCGCCTCCTCCGGCTCGAGGCCGACAAACGGAAGGCGCGGATCGAATCCGCGACCGCGCTGGATGAAGCGGCCGGGAAGAAAATCGTGGCCGATTTGCAGCGCCGCTACGGCAAGGGTCTGACAATTGAGTTTTCGGTCAACCCCGCCCTCCTCGGCGGCGTCCGCATCCGCGTCGGAAGCGACGTTTGGGACAGCAGCGTGCGCAACCGGCTCGAACGCCTCCAGCAGAAACTTTAACCTAACGAATCATCATGAGCAGCATTCTCGAAGAAATCGAAACACAGATCGCGGGGCTGAAAACCTCGACCACGAAAAGCAACATCGGCGTCGTCCGGGAAGCGGGAGATGGCGTCGCGCGCGTCGAAGGCCTGAGCGAGGTGATGCTGAACGAGATGATCGAATTTCCGAGCGGAGAATTCGGCCTCGCCCTCAATCTCGAAGAAACCGAAGTCGGCGTCATTCTTCTCGGCGACCCGACGCGGGTCTCGGAAGGCGACGAAGTGAAGACGACCGGCCGGTTGTTGCAGGTGCCGGTGGGCAAGGCGCTCCTCGGCCGCGTCGTGAACACGTTAGGCCAGCCGGTCGATAACAAGGGACCGATCAACACCGAGACCTTTTATCCGGTCGAGAAGATCGCGCCCGGCATTATCAAACGCCGCAGCGTCTCCCAGCCGGTGCAAACCGGCATCATGGCGATCGACGCGATGGTGCCGATCGGCCGCGGCCAGCGCGAGCTCATCATCGGCGATCGCGCGACGGGCAAATCGACCATCGCGGTCGACACCATCATCAGCCAGGCGCGTTTGAACAAAGCCGCCGAAGAAGGGCATCTAAAAGATTATCGGCCGCTCTACTGCATCTACGTCGCGATCGGACAGAAAAATTCCAACGTCGCCCGGACCCTCGCCGTGTTCGAGAAAGAAGGGGCGATGGCTTACACGACGATCATTTCTGCCCCCGCTTCGGAGAGCGCGACGAATCAATATCTGGCGCCGTTTGCGGGCGCGGCGATGGGCGAGTGGTTCATGGATAACGGCATGGACGCGCTCATTATTTACGACGATCTCTCAAAGCATGCGGTCGCTTATCGACAGGTCTCGCTCGTCCTGAAGCGTCCCTCCGGCCGCGAAGCTTATCCGGGCGACGTATTTTACCTGCACTCGCGCTTGCTCGAACGGAGCGCGCGCGTGACCGAGGAAGCAGGCGGCGGCTCACTCACCGCGCTGCCGATTATCGAAACACAGGCCGGCGACGTCTCGGCCTACATTCCGACGAACGTCATCTCCATCACCGACGGCCAGATTTACCTCGAGACGGATTTATTTTTCCAAGGCATTCGGCCCGCCATCTCGGTCGGTCTTTCGGTCAGCCGAGTTGGTTCGGCCGCGCAGATCAAGGCGATCAAACAAGTCGCGGGCAAGATCAAGCTCGACCTCGCGCAGTTCCGCGAGCTGGCGGCTTTCGCGCAGTTCGGGTCCGATCTCGATGCCGCGACCAAAGCGCGGCTCGATCGCGGACAGCGGATCGTCGAGCTCTTCAAACAGGTGCAATACCATCCGATCTCGGTGGAGGAACAGGTGGCGATCCTCTGGGCGATGCAGAACGGTTATCTCGATCCGGTTCCGGTCGATCGGGTGAAGGAATTCCAGACCAAGCTGCAGGATTATTTGCAGACCCGGAAGGAAAGCGTGCTCGCCTCGATTCGGTCGAAAAAAGCGATCGACAAAGACCTCGAAGCCGAGCTGGCCAACGCGCTGAACGACTTCAAAGCGACCTGGCAATGATCTCGGTGCGAGATTTTGAAACGCACATGAGCATCACTCCGCACCTCGAGAAACTGGAGAGCGCCATCTATCTGGTACAGGGCCAGCGCGTGATGCTCGATGCGGACCTGGCAGAAATCTATCGGGTTTCAACCAAGCGGCTCAATGAGCAGCGCCGCCGAAATCAGTCGCGGTTTCCGAAGGATTTTGCCTTCCAATTGAGCAAGGGGGAGTTCTCCAATTTGAGGTCGCAACTTGCGACCTCAAGCGCGCACGGCGGACGCCGTTATCTCCCCTGGGTTTTCACGGGGCATGGCGCGATCATGCTGGCGAGCGTCCTCAACAGCGAAGTGGCGGTGGCGGCGAGTGTCCGCGTGGTTCGCGCTTTTGTGAAGTTGCGCGAGATGATCGCCGCCCATGAAGAACTTTCTCATCGTCTGCGCGAGCTCGAGCGGAAGATGGATACGCACGACGAAGCAATCGTTCGATTGTTCGCCACCATTCGGCAGATGCTCGATTCACCGGCCCGGCAGAAGAAGCCGGAAATTGGTTTTCACGTGCGAGAACGGGCCGGCCGCTATCGATTAACTCGGCGGAAGAGTGCCTAACAAATTATGGCCAACACGCAGGATATTCGGCGCCGGATCAAATCGATCCGCAACACCGCGCAAATCACGAAGGCGATGCAAATGGTCGCCGCCTCCAAAATGCGCAAGGCGCAGCAACACGCACTTGCCGGCCGGCCTTACTCGCAGCTCTTGAATCGCGTCCTCGTGTCGCTCGAGAGCCGGACCGATCCGCTCTTCCATCCGCTCCTGCAGGTGCGGCCCCTGCGCAAGGAGCTGGTTCTGATCATCAGCACTGACAAGGGACTGGCCGGCGCCCTCAATACCAACCTGATGCGCGAGGCGGCCAATTACGCCGCCGCCCAGACGGTTTTCGTGACGACCGGGCGCAAAGCCCGTCAGTTCGTGGCCCGGACGAAGCGGGAATTGCTGGCCGATTTCGAGCTAAAAGACGCGCCCACGATTCTGGAAACGAAGGCGATCTCGAAGTTTTGCGTGGAGAAATTCCTGAGCGGTGAGGTGGACAAGGTGACGGTGCTCTACACCCATTTCGTCAACACCATCAGCCAGCAGCCGGTCGCCCAAACGCTCCTTCCGATCAGCCCCTTTGCCTTCGAAGCGGCCGCCGAAGTCGCCGCGCCTAACGACGGTTCGAAGGACCCGATGCTGGAATACATTTTCGAGCCGAGCCCGCAGGCGGTGCTCGATTTCATGCTGCCCTATTATGTGCAGTACGAGGTTTTCCAAATGGTGCTCGACGCCCGCGCTTCCGAGCACAGCGCGCGGATGGTGGCGATGAAAAACGCGACCGACAACGCGAATCAATTCATCAAGGATCTGACCCTGGAATACAACAAGATGCGCCAGGCCAGCATCACGACCGAGCTGCTCGAGATCGCGACCGCGAAGATGGCCGTGAGCTGATTGCGATCGCCGCGGTCAGGAAAAGCAAAAACGGCCGCCCTCTTGCGAGGACGGCCGACAAACCAAGACAAAGAAAAGCAGGTTACCGGGTGCCGCTACGCAGCTGCGCCATCCGGCGGCGACGGAGCAACTGTGTCAATGAAACCGCGACAATCAGACCGATAATCGGAAAGAGCGCACCCATCTCGGGGATGGGCGCGAGAGTCGCCTGGAACGCGACCGGCAGAACGCCTCCCGAGAGCGCGCCGATCGAGATAAAATTGTATTTCGAAAAATCGGCGATGCTGACGAAGGTGAGACTCGAGGAGCTGTCGTAAGTGCCGCCAAGCTGCTGGCCGGGATCTCCCAGGGCGTTCGATCCATAAATGACGAAGCTCTCGGCGCCGTAAACATTGCCGACTTGAATCTTCCCGCCGGTCAAGCCCTGGGCGAGGATGGAGCTGACATCGAGCTGGATAAATGAGGTGGGAAGGATGCCGTCGCCGTGCAGCTGGTGATCCGATGTATCGACGACGCCGAGGCCAGGCAGATCGGCGCCGCTGCTCTTGAAATAAAGGCCGAGCGGCGTGCAGGGGGCTCCGACCGTGTAGCCATAGGCGGTAATGCTGTAACCGGAGGAGGTGAATGTTTGGCTGGTGGAACCGGTCGAGCCTTCCGTGCCGGAGGAATTGAAATTCCAGGTGACGACGGTGGCCGAGGCCGAGGAGGCGACAAAAAAGCAAAGGACCGAAAGCGCAGCGATCAGCTTTCCGGTTCGAAATAGAGGGCGATTTTTCATAGGAGAAAGTGCCAGTTGAAAATGATGTTTAATTGATTTCCCGGTTCGGAAACAAGCTTTTAATTTCGGCCGGGCAGAGGTTTTCCCTTTTTCACGGCGACGCAGGCGAAAACCGCGGCCGAGACGCCAGGCGGCACTCGAAAACGGCTTTGGATTGGCCGCTCTTCTCAGGCGGGCGCGGCCAGAAAGGAAGCGGCCGCCCCTTGGGGAGGAGCGGCCGCAGCACCCAAACCAACCAACCTGCAGAAAATCAATCGGCCACTTCTTCGGCCGCGAGTTGCGCCATCCGGCGGCGGCGAAGGAACTGGGTGGAGCCGACCGCCACGATCAATCCGAAGATCGGGTAGAACGCGCTCATTTCCGGCACCGGCGTGAGCGACATGGTGAACTTGATGCCGTCATTAAAGAAATGGCAGTCGGGGTCGAGGCCGAAGGCGATGTCGTTGCCGTTGGCGATGTAGGCGCTGAGGGTTTGCAGCTGGCTGGCCGTGAAATTGAGGGTGTAATTGATCCCCGTGGTGGTGAAGCTCGGATTCGCCAGGAAGGTATCGGCGGTGCCGGCTTTCACGAGCCAGTTCGGATCGCTGTGGTAGCGGCTGCTGGAGAAATCATCGGTCAGATCGGTCACCGGCACGCTGCCCGTCTTGTCATCCACGAAAGAGCCGATGCCAGAGTTGATCGCCGTGTCGAGGAGATGGAGGTGAAGCACGTTGGGGTTTGTGTCCCAATTGGAAATATTGGTGATGGAGAGGGTCGCGCTTGTCACCGCCATGCCGGAGAGGCTGATGTTGTCGATCCGCCAGGTGTAAACCATGCGGTGATCGAGGTCGTTCATGTCCGTCGGGCTCGGCTGGAAGGAAAGGGTGGTGACGGAGGCTTGGGCGGAGGCGGCCAGCAGTGCGCAGGTGACCGCGCAGAGGAAGCCGCGGAAGGGGGTGGACTGCGGGAGAGCAGAGGTGAGAACGAGTGCGATGGAGCTTTTCATAAATGCGTGAGAAGAGCGAATTTTCATTGAAGAGGAGATGCGGTGCGGTTTATGAGAACCATAATTCTTATAAATGATTCTCATGGTCAATGATTATTTTCATGCCAAATATAATTACCATATCCTTTTCGGTGGTCGTTTCCCTCGTCTACCGGGACGAAATTAATTTTCTTTCGCCGGCAAATTAGTTGTTCATCCAACTTGAATACAGCCGCTGCTCTCCCCAAGATTTCATGCCAACCCGCCAGACGGTTTCGCGAGCGAGCAAGGGCTTAACCCTCGGCCAGGGAGCATCGCCGGCGGGCCTCCAGACGCCTGAAGGAGTCTCGGGGCGCGGAATAAACCGGGCTTGCCGCGTCCCCGAAGAAACCGTCTCATTAGGGAGCGGTCACGGACTATCTTCGATTCCTGGCATTGGGGATGCCGGCAGAATCGGACTGGGATCAAGGTCCGGTCGAGGACCCTTGCGCCGAAGATGCAACGCGCACGCTCAATCTACGATAGTGCTCTTCGAATTGCTGCGCAAAGCGTGTTTACGGTTCCTTATAGACGATCCCGCGCCGGCGAGGCACGGGTGCAGGTTTGCTGGGGGACAACCACTGTGCTGACCGGTTTCGGTCGCGATTTCGTCCCTACAAATTATGCCAGGTAAATTGACTGGCGAGGAAGGCGCTCTGGAGGTCGTTAAAATCCGAGGCGCGGCTAACGAATTGAAAGATGATTTGTTCGTTGCCGCGATTCATGAACATCATCGAGCGCTCATACTGAGCGCCATAAGAAACGTAGGAGACGATAACGAGAAACGTTTCCTTGCCTCCGATCTTGACTGGATTCATTTCCTGGGAAACCAGCATAACATCGGTGCTGTCAGGAGGCGCTGAGGAGAGGGCTCTCTTGACGAGTTCGTTTGTGTTCGCTTCATCGAAAGTAACGGCTTGGGAAAGCGCGACTTTCGTGATCGTCCCTTCCGCCTGGGCACTATTTGAGGGGCGCAGCGTGAGCTTTGTTGCACTTCCGGAATACGTCCATCCAGGCGGCTGCTGATAGGTAATCTCATTGCCGCTGCCATCGGAGAAGGCAAGCTGCTTGAACTTCATGCCTTCTACAGTGTATTCCGACTCTCTCGGCGCAAACTGCATGTCCGCATACGCGGAGAGGGCGAAACTCAGCGCGAGGGTTGCGACGGTTAAGGAACGAGCGACCATCTGCCTTTGCTGTATTTGTAGGTGTTGAAAACGTCCGCGCCCGGAGGAGGAGTCAGCTTGAAGTTGGTATCAAAATACCATTTGCGAGTCGGAGCATTATAAACACTTGGCTTCCCCCAAACGCCAATCGCTTGCCGGCTCTGATAGAGTTCAATCATGGATCCGTAGTAAGTGATTGCTTTACCCGACCAATTCTCCAGAAAGCGCGGGAAGTTTTCCGCTCCGCCCGTATACGTAAAGCCGGACCCATTAGTCACGTTACCGGAGACGATGGCCGTGTTGATCGTGGTCGGGGCTGCAGGCGGAGCGGTGCCGGAGGTGGTGTCCAGCCAGGCGTTGGATAGAATGTTCACCGCATCGGCAATCACCGAGCAGGGCTGACGGGTGTAGTCCGATGCTTGTGGTTGTGTAGGGTCGCCGCTGTTCGATGGGGGGGTATCCCCTGTATTGAAGTCGCCTTGGATATAGACCGGATTGGGGCTGGCGACGGTTAGTCCGTTATCGGGAATTACGGTGCCATTCTTTATCCGAATGCCACGCTTCGCTCCGACTCCATTGGCGGCGGCACTGACGTCGTTGATGTAAACCACCCCGTTGAATGCGTTTCCGGCGTCCCACCTCACCCCGTTTACGGCGGTGTCGTTTGCTATGATCTTGCTGACATCCAGGGTAGCCAGCCGAACTGTAGCCGCTTCTCTGTTATCCTGAATCACCTCATTGGTCGAGATGGCGTCCTTAAACATGTCATAAAGCTTTTTATCATTACCAGTGCTGGAACTTGATAAGGTTGTTGCGGTGCCATCGTGGTTGCCTCGTTGGATCGTTACTATGTCGGGCTGGAGCGGGTTAGGGTTGTCCTGCACATTTATGATGACGTCCGCCTGGTTGTAATAACGGGAATTCCCAAACGGATCGGGAGACCCGCTGGGAACTGGCGGCTCGATCAGTTCGTGGTAGCCGGTGTTATTCGGATCTGACGGGTCGAAGGTCGAAGGATCGAGATTGGACGGTTGATGCGCGGTAGATTCCCGGGTAGGCGTGACGCCGGTCGGGGCCTGTGGGGTTTGGCCATTGTGCGATGTGTCACGAGGCCGGAAAGGAAGAGTCGATCCTCCAGGGGGAGTAAATCCCGGATCGAAGCCAGTCGACCAGCCGTTTCTCGTGATCAAGGGGTCGATCGCCGGATCGCCCGTGTAGGTCGCTCTTTGCGCGAAGTTCAGCAAATCGTGACCGGTATAGAGATTGGAGTTTGTATGCACCCAACCGGTAACGTTAAAGGGCGCGCCTGGATGGATTTCGAGCGGGTCGTTATAGAAGATGGCGTAATTAAAAGGTGAATCTTTCTGTTGCTGGAAAATCCGCTGCACCTTGGCCACGAGATTGCCGCCTCGGGCCGGCAGCGTCACGTAGGCAGAGGCACGATAGTTATAGGTGTAGACGTTGCCGTCGCCGGCGTCAGGCGGGACCGCCGCGGTGGCCGCCAAAGGTTGCAGTTGAGGATCGACCGCTTCCACCTTGCATTGCTGCACGGTCACGTTGGATAAGGGATCGAACGTGCTGCGGCTCGCGCTAAAATTCGGAATGTTGGGAAACTCCGCCGCCGAGGGAAGCGGCAGGCCGCTCAATTCGGACGAAGTTGGCGGCTTTGGAATACCTGGCTGCCGGCAGTAATTGCGCCATTGCGCGAAATTATACTCGAGACAGCCGTCGGCCACCGCGATTGCACTCCCGAGGCTTTTACTTCGTTCGGTGTTACGGCCCAGGTTCGTCGTATATTCAAGAGCAACCCCGACGATGACCATCAACGTCGCCAGGATTGAAATCACAAGGAGAATCGCCGTTCCCGTTTCCTTTTTCAGTTGTGTTAGGTTCATGGTGATGTGGTGAGGACGGAACGGACCGGGATGATTTCTCTTAGGACAAACCCTGTGGATTGGAATTTACCATTCCACGACCCATCCTGTTGTTTCTTGTAATTGTCGTAATGGGAGTCTTCGCCAGCGAGAGTCACAGTTACGTCCTCGCCGGAGAGTGTGAAAGGCGTGGCGCTGCTTATTCCGGTTGCGAGCACGACAATCTTTGTCAGACCCGTCGCCGGATCAGGAAAATGCCACTCCAAAGCGCCATTGTTGACTATATAGTAACACCGGTTCGTTAGGAAACAGTTGATGCTGGGAGCTGGTGCCGGTGAAGCCCCCGGCACCGAAATACGAACCGGCGTTGGTGTTGGGAAAGGGGTCGCGGTTGGGGTCAAAGTTGTGGTGCCAGTCGTGTTGGACGGCTTTGAGTTGATATCGGTCTCGAGCTGATACCCTGGGATGATCAAACGTTGAGTCGCGCCAGTGAAAGGTTTGTCCGTCACGTTCACGGTCACGCCATTTTGCCACACGTCGCCGGTGTCGGCCGTAATCTGGTAAGGACCGCCGGCCCAGAGCTGAAAAGAAATGCCGGGGGCAGGCGCAAGGAGGGTGGGGTTTCCGTTCAAATCGACCAACTGAGGAGCAGAGACAGCCGCATGGAGTGTTTTTGTCATCTGCAGCAGAGCCACCCGAGCCTGCTGGTGGGATGTATTCATTGCCGTATTCTTGGCGCCCAAGGTGGTTCCAACGCTGAGAAGCGAATAAAGAACGAGACCCAAAACGCCGATGAGAACGGTGGTTAACAGCATTTCGATCAGCGTCAGACCGAAGCGCGATTTGGGGGTAAGTTTCATTGATCGGAGGCGCGTATGGTGTTCATCGAAAACGAATACGGCCGATTGAGGTAGGTGTAATTTACCGTTACTGTCGCTTGATACATCGCGACCCCGGGAGTGCTGATATCGGTGACGGTGCTTGTGCCTGCCCCCCAAATGACTGCGCCGCTCACCGGATCGCGGTAGATTTGGACGGCGATCGCCGGGTGATTTCCGAGAGTAAGGGCGGGGGGAACCTGTCCGGCCAAAGGGTTAAATGGCGAGGACGATTGGATTTGGTCGATCTCACCCACCACCGCCGTGTAAGCGCCGGTGGCATTGCGGCTGGCACCTGCGAATGCGTTGAGTTTGGTGAGGGCCGCCACGGTGGAAGTGATACCAATTCCAACCAGAGCGATGGCAACGATCACCTCCAGCATGGTGAACCCGTCAGAAAAGCCGGTGCGCAGTTCGCTTTTATTATCGGAATTATGGTAAACCACAGAACATACTGAGCAATTCACATACCAAGCATAGCAAATCAGCGTGCCGGGTTTCGCTTGAAGCTCGCGAGTTTTCCCCTTGTCGGATGAGGCGGCTTGGATATTTTAGCTCTCCCGCGCGCCGGGCAGTCGCCCCGCCGATCCGCTTTTCTTATGAACACAGGTAATATCGTCCAAGTCATCGGTCCCGTCGTCGACGTGGATTTCAAGG
>JBBQHV010000034.1:0-11309 GCA_038324295.1 Chthoniobacterales bacterium | reverse complement strand
TGCAGGTATTGATGGAGCATGCTCTTTTGCAGCCGGTCGCTCACGTAGATGTTGCCCGCGCAAACCGTGCGAATCGCTTCCATGATCCGATCGCGCGCTTCGCGTTTCATGACGTAACCGCTCGCTCCCGCGCGCAAGGCGCGCTCGGCAAAATGCGATTCGTCGTGCATCGAGAGAACGAGGATGCGCAGGTTCGGCTGGAGCGTCTTCAGGTTCTTGATCAACTCGATGCCATTGGCTCCGCCTAACGAGATATCGACAATCGCGAGATCGGGACTGGCTTGGACGGCGACGTCGAGCGCCTGCTCGGCGCTGGCCGCCTCGGCGCACACCGTCAGGTCGGGCTCGCCCTGGAGGAGCTGCGCCAGCCCATCACGCACCACGGCATAGTCATCCACCAGGAGGATGCGGATTTTCTGTTTCTTCGGCTGGTTCTTCACTTGTTAGTCTTACTCTCGCCGGAAGACGGAAAGGCGCACTCGACGGTCGTGCCGCTCCCTGGGGTGGAACGAAAGTGCAGAGTCGCGCCAATCAGGCGAGCGCGATGGCGCATGATGTCGAGCCCGCGTCCGCCGTGTTTCTCCGCGCCCGCCGTCAGACCGCAGCCTTCGTCCCTAACGAGTAAAAGGCCGGGCTCGAGCTCGAACGTGACCTTGTTCGTGCCGCTGTGTTTGATCGCGTTGGTCAAAGCTTCCTGAGCGATCCGGTAAAGATGGGTCGCGGTATCATGCTCATAAATGTCGACCGGCTTCTCGCAGCGGAAAGTGCATTCCGCCATCCCGGCATCGCGCAGCTGCTGCACCAGTTCCTCGAGCGCGCAGACGAGGCCGTCGGGACGCGCCGGGACCGGCTGGACGCCGCGGGCAATGTTATGCGCCTGATTGATGGCGTCGTTCACGAGCCCGGCGATTTTCGACGCCTGCGTAGTATGCGGAGAACTCTCCGATTCGAGGTCGCGCTGCAAGGCGAGGCCGTGGAAAAGGATGCCGGTCAAGGATTGCCCGAGGCCGTCATGCAGATCGTGACTGAAACGCCGCTGCTCGTGCTCCTTCGTTTCCAGCACCTCCTTCTCGAGCCGGGCGCGCTCCTGCATCTCCGCCTCGAGGTCAGCGGTCCGCGCGCGCACCCGTTCTTCCAGTTCTGCACGGATGGATTTGAGCTCGGCTTCGAGCTGCCGGTGAGCCGTGATGTCGGTCAGCGCGCGAATGAATCCAAGCGATTCGCCGCTGTAGGCGCGCAGGCCGACGCCTTCCGCCAACACCCAGCGCACGCCGCCGTCCGGACGACAGACGCGATATTCCTCGAGAAATAATTCGTCGGCGTCGCGCAGTTGGCGCCAGCGTTCACAGACGGCAGCCCGATCGTCGGGATAGATGGCGCGCTGCCAGCCGTCACCGATCGCTTCGTCAATCGTGAGGCCGGTAATCGCGGTCCAGCGGTCGTTGACGTAATTGCAGCGGCCGCTCGCATCGAAGCGCATGATGCCGACGGGCGCGACGCGGGCGAGCGCGGTGAAGCTGATTTCGCGTTCGTGCAAAGCCGCTTCGGTGCGATGCAGCCGGCGTTCCGCCCGCTGGATTTGCGCTCGGTCGAGTTGAGTCATGGCACCATCAAACAGCACTCTCCGCCGTCCCTTCGACATGCGCGAGCACGCGCGGCGCGATTTCGTCCAACTTAATGTGATGATGGGCCAGAGTCTGGCCGGTTTCCGGATGCTTGAGCTCATCGGGCATCGCTTCGTTGCGATGAGTAATGGTGTGACCGCCCGCTTCGCGAATGGCCTGCAAACCGCTCGCGCCGTCTTCGCGGGCGTGGAGCAGGAGGATGCCGAGAACCCGCTCCCGGAATGAGGCGGCCGCGCTCGTGAAAAGAAGGTCGATGGAAGGCCGGCGCGGATATTCCATTTCCTCGTCCGAGAGATGCACTTTGCCGTCGCGGATCATCAAATGCCGCCCATTGGCCGCCACATAAATGCGGCGGCTTTCGATGGCTTCGCCATTCATGGCGCGCGCCGCGCGCATCCGGCCGGGAGCGTTGAGAATATCGGCGAGCAGAATCGGGCTCTCCGGCGTGGCATGGAGCACCACGAAAACGGCGGCTTCGAGGTCGGGCGGAAAATGCGTAATGAGATAGGCAAGCGCCGCGCCGCCGCCGATGGGCGCGCCGATCGCGACAATGTCGTGGCGGACGTTGGTCGTATTCATAATGAGATCTGAAAGTTCCGGCCTTCCCAGCGATTCGCATCCGGCCAGTGAAAGGTGAACTCGATCGTCTCCGCGCCGCCGAACTGATCTCTCCCGAGATCGGCTGCGTGCACGCCCAGCTTCGTATCACGGGTGCGGAGGTCGTGCGCCGTCGTCCAATCGTCGGTGCTCCAATGCACAATCGCCGGCGTGAGCACTTCGAAGCGAAGACTTTTATCCTTGCCTAACGAGTCTATCTGGTCGCTGAAACGCCAGCTGGCAAAGGCGGCGCGTTTCTTCTCGACCAGATAACGTTGCGCCGTCGCCGGCGGCATGTCGAAAATCCGGCCATCGCGGATCGAGCGCGCCAGCTTGATATACTCGGCATGGGCCCAGACCAGGGGCATGCCTGACCCGGAAGGCCGGCCAAAGTAGAGACTGCGCTCTGGAATATCAGGCGCATCCCAGATTTGTTCCGGGATCATCCCGCCATCGCTGGTGAACGCCTCCATCGCTCTGAGCAACCGTTCCGCCTCCTCCTTGCGTCCGGCGGCAAGCTCATAATGAGCACGTTCACCGGTGAGCAGCGGCCAGGCGCGTCCAATGCCGGTGCCATCGAAAGGCGCGCCATCTTCGTGTTCGCCGTAGCCGTCGTGATTGTAGCGATGCCAGGAGGGACCGTGCGGCGTCTCGACTTTCAGCAGGGAATCGATCACCCGCACGGTGTTGCTGATCCTTGGGTCGTCCGGCGCGCGCAGGCCAAAACGGACGAGGGCAAGCGCATCGACGGAGATGATGCTCGAGGCCGGGACGGACTTCTGGTTCGCCACATTTTTGAGCTCGATCTCGCCGGCCACAGACGAAGCTCCTTTGCTCGTTAGGGGAGCGATCCGCGCGTAGTAGCCTTCTACGTCATATTTTTGCGCCAGCTCCGTCCCGCTCGCATAAGTCCAGCGTTCGATGCTCTCATTCCACGTGTCCGCGGTTTCGCGCAGATAATCCGCCAGCTCCGGTTCGAGAGAAAATTCCGCCGCCTCGAGGAGCGCCGCGATTTGCACCGCGATCGTGTAAGGCGAATAGCCACCCACTTCCTCCCAGCGATCCTGCTCGGTCGAAGGTCCTTGCCTGACGATGTAGCCGAGCGCCTTCCGCACCATCGGCCAAAGGCGTTTCAGCTCGTCCTCGTCGATCAGTTTTTCGCGGAGCGAGCTAGCCGTGAGCAAGATCGGAAAGGCACATTCATCCATCTGGATTCCGCCCCAATAAGGGACGCCGCTGACCCACATGTTTTGCGGCCAGCAGCCCTCTTTCTTCTGCGTCACGGCGAGGTAACGCAAGACCTGTCCCGCGCTCGGCCCCGCGCCGGCCGCGAGGAGAGCGCCGCTCACCTGCGCGAGATCGCGCACCCAGGCGAGATGATAACCGCCGCGGTCTTCGTCGCCTTTGGAAAATCCCCACGGAATCGAGAGACTCGCGACCGTGCCGCCCGGAAAATTCTTCGCCTGATGGGTGCGCAGCACGGCCGTGCTGATCCGATAATAATCGAAGTCGTTTTCCCGTTTTTCCTGCGGGGGCGGTCGGAGGGAGTCGTGCCATTTCTGCCAGCCGCTCAGATACTCATCACGCGCGGAGTCAAAGCCATCGAGCAAACTCCCGCGCACATGATGGGCCGCGCCGACGGGCGACGAGTCAAAGCCAAGCGCAAGCACAAACTCGCCGCCGCACCGATGCAGATCGATCTGCGCGCTGAGAGCGACATTGCCATCGCGCGCCTCCGGATAACTCCAGGTCATCCTTTTGTGCTCCTGCAAATCCTGCCAGCCATCGGAGACGCCGACGTAACCGGCCGAGGACTGCAAAAACGGCGCCGAAGAACCGAGGGCGAGCGCGCAGCCATTGCGCTCGGCGAGAAGAAAATCCTGACCCCAGATGCGATCGACCCAGGCCTTGTTATGGGCGCCGCCGTCGTCGAGATGCGGCGCGAGCAGAAGATAAAGGTAAAGCTCCCCATCCTGAAGTTGAGTAAATCGCGTCCGCACGAGGAGCACGTCGAGGCGCGGATCCGTGACGATTTCCTTCTCGATCCGGTAACGGCCTTCGCGGCATTCATTCGTCAGGCGGAAAGCCGGCACGCCGGGGGCGAGATATTCCGTGCGGTGTTTGGTGTGCCGTTTCTCTTCCGAGAAAAACTCCTTTCCGTCCGTGACGATGAATTCCATGTCGCGGGTACAAGCCCGATCGACTTCGGGAGAATAAATTTCATTCAAGACGCCATGACTGACCGTAAACCAGACCTGACTGGCGGGCCCGATCGCGGTCCCGACGCCGGACTTCGCGCTCGAGGTCCAGCGCGGTTCGATGCCCGGCTGGCCCGGGGCGTCACCCTCATCACGATCGATGCTACGACTCATGCATCATTATTCTCCACTCATGCGCGAGACATGAAATGAGAAGTGGAAAGGACAGCGTCTTGAGAGAATCTCTTACAAGGCAGGTTCGAGCAGAGCGTGTCGCGCCCTGTGGGCGAATCGACGGTGGAGGGACGGGCGCTGTCCCGTCCGCGTTTGGTGAGCTCTACGACCGCCATAACCTCGGACGACACGGCGGTCGTCCCTCCACGCGGCAAGCTCTTCGCGGGTGTCGTGCGTTTGGTGATGCTAGATGCCAACTCTTCCCTCCGGGACGCCGTGCTTGCTCTACTGGCTCGGAACGCTCACGGTCCGAGTGTCAGCGCAATAGCGGCAGGTCATGAAAACAGAGCCCTCGAAAGCAAACATCTTCCAGCACTTCGTTCGCACCGAAGCGCTCAGTGGCCTCATCCTGCTGGGGTTTGCGGCGCTGGCGCTGTTCGCGGCTAACTCTCCGTGGGCGTCGTTCTACTCACGGCTCTGGGAAATATCGTTCGGCGTTGGCAGCGGTCACTCGCTCGACTTAACGCTGCATCAGTGGATCAACGATGGCCTAATGGCGGTGTTTTTTTTGCTCGTCGGGCTCGAGATCAAACGGGAACTGGTCGCGGGCGAGCTGTCCTCGCCGAAAAAAGCCGCGCTCCCCATCGCGGCCGCAATCGGCGGCGTGGCGGTGCCGGCTCTGCTCTACTGGTCTTTCAACGCCAACGGGCCCGGCGTCCAGGGCTGGGGCATTCCGATGGCGACCGATATCGCCTTCGCTCTGGGTGTGCTGGCCCTCATCGCGCCGAACGCTTCGGTCGGACTGAAAGTGTTTTTGGCGGCGCTTGCCATCGTCGACGACATGGTGGCGGTTCTGGTCATCGCCATCTTCTATTCCGGCGCCATCGCCTGGGGCGCGTTGGGCGCGGCGGCGCTGGTCCTTCTGTTCCTGATTGCGCTGAACGTGAGCAGAGTGACCAAGCTGTGGCCTTATCTCATCGCCGGATTTGTCCTCTGGTTTTTTGTTCACGAATCGGGCATCCACGCCACGATCGCGGGCGTGATCCTGGCCATGACCATCCCTGCGCGCACCCACCTGAACGCAGCTGAGTTTTCCCAGAAGGCTCAATCGCTTCTAAAGGAGTTCGATCGCACGGAAACCGGCGACCTCCTCGTGCTCACGAGCAAGGGGCAGCAGGAAGCTCTCTTTTCGCTGAACCGCGCGAGCGAGGCGGCGACGGCGCCCATCCTGCGGCTGGAACACGCGTTGCACCGGTTCTCGGCCTTTGTCGTGATGCCACTGTTTGCTTTCGCCAATGCCGGGGTAGAGCTAGGCGGACCGATCCTTCATCGCGAGGTGGCGCTGGGCGTGCTCGTGGGACTTATCGTCGGCAAACCGCTCGGAATCACAGCCGCCGCCTTCCTCGCCGTGAAATCGGGCGTCGCGAAACTGCCGGCGGAAATGCGATGGGGCGAATTGCACGGCGCGGCCTGGCTGGCCGGCATCGGTTTCACGATGTCACTCTTCATCGCGATGCTGGCGTTT
Organism: Chthoniobacterales bacterium; assembly: GCA_038324295.1. Lineage (GTDB taxonomy): Bacteria > Verrucomicrobiota > Verrucomicrobiia > Chthoniobacterales > UBA10450 > Palsa-1392. Next base: position 5,190 of record JBBQHV010000034.1, on the reverse strand, counting down.
GCAGACCCCGCCTTTGTCGCCACGGCAAAGGTGGCAATCCTGGGAGGTTCGTTGCTCGCGGGTGTGATCGGCGCAGTCGTGCTTAAGACGATCGGGCGGGGTAGCGGAAGCAATGCGCAAAGTTCGGCGGCCCGCTCATTAAGTGCGACTCAGAAGTGACGTTTCGCAAACGCGCGGCCCGAGCGACTCTTGAGGTATGGACCGATCGAACTCACTCTTCCGCTTTTGCGAAAGACCAACCGTTTCTTGCGAGAGAAATTGCCGCTTGGACTACTCGGGTTTCGTCACGTCCAGAACATGTCGAAGTGCGGCGCGGTAGCGGACCGGTTCCCGGAAGTGCGGCCAATGGCCGGAGTCTTCGAACCAGACCATCTCCTTCCCGCGTGGAGCATCGAGCGCATCGAAATACTTTTCGACTACTTCCGTCGTCACCACCATGTCGTGCCGTCCGGTAAAGAAGAAAACCGGCACATCAATTTTCGGGACCTGCTCGAAGAGGTTTACGTCGTAGAAGGATTCCCGCCAGAGACGCGCGAAAGAGAACTTGGCCCCGAGCGGGATCCGAATGAGATCGATCCACGAGTAGGCCGGAGATGCCAGCGCCAGCCAGGTAAATCTCATCGGGCTTGGCGGCGTGTAATCTTGCTGAGCGTAACGCTCCACCCAGTGCTCCAAGCGATCCGCCTTATCGAAGTCGCCGTAGGGCGGGGCCCCGGCCTCCTCCAGTTCGCGCACCGCTTCGGCGTTTCCTGCTTCTCTTGCCGCCCCAAGCGCGAACCGGTAGCGCACTTGCTGGCTCTCGGGTGGAAGCGCCACCTGCCCGATCGCAATGTAGGCAGCGAAAAGTTCCGGCTGTTCTGCGACCAGCTTTGCGCCAACGATCGAGCCCCATGAGTGCGCGACCAAGTAGCATTTTCGCTGGTCGAATCTCCGCGACAGGAGTTCGACTAACTCCTTTGCATCGGCGACGAATCGATCGATTCTCATCTGCTCGTTGGACAGGTTCGGCGAGTAGGATTTTCCAGCACCAAGCTGATCCCATTGCACGACGATGAAATCCTTTTCCAAATCCGCATTCTGGTGCGCAAACGGCATCTGCGGAAAGCCCGGCCCGCCGTGCAGGAACAACAGAAACGGCTTCCGCCGATCCCACCCGCGGATCTGAATCCATTGTTGGACGCCACCGAGTGAGACTTGCTCCAACGAATGAATGCCCGTCGGCGCTGCGATTGTGATGCGATGCGCGGTGACTCTTTGCAAAATCCATCGCGCCAATACCGTGGCGCAAAGCAGGAGAATGAGCAGCACAGTGGTTATTCGCAGGATTCTCACACTTGTTCCTCAGCCGCCCGCCAACACTTCGTTGCCCGGGAGAGTGCCAGTCTCGAATGTCGCGATGTTCTGGAGGGTCGTTCTTGCAATATTCTCGAGCGTCTCACGCGTGAAGAAAGCTTGATGACCGGTAACGATTACCTTCGGGAACGTGAGCAGCCGCGAGAACACATCGTCGCCGGTGATGAGGCTGGAGCGGTCCGCGAAAAAGGTGCCACCACTGTCCCGATTTTTCCGGGCCGATAATGCCGGCAATAGAAGTTCCATCCTTTCGCGTTGTTGCTCCGCTGATGAACCTGATGGGCCGGCCGCATGGAAGCAAACGCTCAAGCCGAGCTCGACGGTGCGAGAGTAATCGCCTAACGAGCTGACCGATTTATCGTACTGGCCGATGCTCGAAGCGGGGAGCGCTTTCATGGTGCGGAGACAACCGCCGGGAGATCGGCCGCGTTCTCGATTTTTCGCCGCAAGCTTTCGGTGGTGTTGCTCATGTTCCAAGGTCCGGCATCGGTTTGGGCGGAACGGCGAGCCAGTTCCTCCGCCGTCGGTTGCTTGAAAGGCACCACCCGGATTCATCGAATCCGATCACACGCCTAACGACGCCGTCCCTCCGCTCACGATTCGCTCAGCCAGGCGCGCGCCGCCTCGAGTTCGTCGCGCTCGAAATAGCGCACCGTGGCGGTTGTGAATGGTTTGCAAAAGACGGCCATGCCGTGCTGCCACTTTGTTTCGCCGACCATCGCCAGCCGCTCGATGTCGCGGAAATGGCGGGCGGCGAACTTGGTATCTTCCCACGCCGCGCTCGCGGTCCAGCCGTGGAAATCGTGCATCACGACAAGCATTCGAATCTTGCCGTGCGTCTCGATCGCCCGCTCCACCGTCGGGACAAAAGTGTCGTAATCTTCCCTAACGAGTTTGCCGGCAAGGGTGATTTCGAGCGTCTTGCCGCCGTCGGCTTCCTTTAGTTCAAGTGCCATCTCAGTTCCCCTGTGCTGTGTAAGCGATCATCCCGCCGGTCACATTCTCGACATGCTGGTAACCGCGCGCCTGGAGCATACTCCCGACGATCGAGCTGCGATAGCCGCTCGCGCAAATGATTGCGATCGACTCATCGTGAGGCAATTCCGGCGGCGCTTTCGCGAACGTCGCGAGCGGCACGTGGCGGGCGCGGTCGATATGTTTGCTCTGCCATTCCGAGGCCGTGCGCACATCGAGGACGAGCGGGCCATCGTTGTTCAACCGCGTGCGCAACTCTTGCACGCTGATCTGCGGCAGAAGCTGCCGCTGGCTCAGCTTCTCCGCCCCGACATAGCCGACGAGATTGTCGAAGCCGATTCGGGCGAGGTCGAGGCGCGCCTTTTCCATCTCGTCGACCGCGTGCACCACGAGCACGATGTTCTTGTCGGCCGGGATCATGAACCCGACCCAGGTCGAGAAGGACGGGCTGCTCACGCCGATGTTGATGCTGCCGGGAAAATGGCCGGCTCCAAACTCGTTAGGCGGACGAACGTCGAGCACGACGGCCTGATCTTTAACCCTGTTCCGCAGCTCTTCCTCGGTCATCTCGTCGAGCGGCGGGAGCGCACTGAACGCATCCGCCCCTTCCAGGTTCACGCCCGCGTCATAGGAGAAGTAAGCCGGCCGCTCGGGCAGGTGGGTGGTCATTCGCCTAACGAACTCGGCACGGTCCTTGATCTGCATCGCCCAGTTGAGTTTCCGTTCCTGGCCGACGAGCGAGAAAGGCGCGTCCGAGATGGCTCGGCCGCAGAGCGAGCCGGCGCCGTGCGCGGGATAGACTTTCACGTCGTCCGGCAGCTTGAGGATCTTGTCGAAGAGCGAATCGTAGAGCTTGCTCGCGAGCGCCTGCGGGTCTTCATCGGCGTCGCGCAGCTCGGGCCGGCCGACGTCGTTCACGAAGAGCAGGTCGCCGGTAAAGATGGCGATCGGTGCGCAGTTTTCGTGGACCAGAAACGAAAGGCTGTCGGGCGAATGGCCGGGCGTTTCCAGCAGTTCGACCTCGAGCAGGCCGATCTGCACTCGCTGCCCGTCCCTTCCGGCGACGTGTTCGTAATTTACCGGCGCGAGATGCGAGCTGTAAATTTTCGCGCCGGTCCGATCGGCCAACTCGCGAAAACCAGAAGCGAAATCAGCGTGCGGATGGCTATTAAAAATCGCGACAATCCGCAGTCCGGCCTTTTCGGCTTCGGCAACATAGTCATCGATATCGCGTTTTGGATCGACCACAGCGGCTTCACCGTCCGCGCCGAACAAATAGGAGGCATGGGCAAGTCCTTCAACGAAGAAACGTTTGAGATACATAGCGGTAAGCGGTCTTGAGGCGACGATCATCCCTGAGAGTTGTTGCGCTCTTCATGATTTGCGAAAGGCTGGGCGTTTTTTGACCGTCGAAAGCATTACGCCGTCGCTCTGTCTCGCAGCTCCTGCCGGACGCGATCCAGCAATTCGTCTACTGCAGCCGCGACTTCGGGCGAAAGTTTTTCGCCGGCGCTAAAGTCCCGCCCTTCGAGCCCGTAAAGAATGACGCAGGGCGGAAGCTGGTTCAAAGCGCGGGCCAATTCGACCGCCTCGGTCACGCTGCAGGCGTGGGTCGAGCAGGAGACGCTCGGGATCACAATTGCGAGCCGCTTGTTCGCATTGCCAGATAAGCTCCTCGTTAGGCAAATCCACCCGAGGCGGAACGAAGCGCTGGAGATCGTTCTCGATCGTTTTCGGATTTTGCGAAGTGGGCGGGGCGATTTTTGCGTCGAGGATGCGGCCTGCAAACGCGGCGATGGCGTTGCCCGCCTGGCGTTCTTCCCCGAAATCCGACCACGGCATTGGAAATCAGGAGGACAAGGATGATGAAAAAATCCGGCCAATGCCGGACGACGCCCGAGAGGATGACCGCGATCTCGATCGTCCACGGGATCGGTCCCGAGAAGGCTTCTTGTCATCGCTCCTTCGCGGGCGTTAGTTGCAAAAAGCAGGAGAACGATATGAACACGGAAATAACGCCAGCCCGTCTCAGGAAACCGTCTGGCTGGTCGATGGTCTGGGGCATTCTCATGTTCATCTGTGGAATCCTGGCGATCGCGCTTCCGCAGATTTCCTCTGTCGAAATTGTGATCATTCTCGCCTGGCTGCTGCTCATTGCCGGAGTCTGGCATCTCATTTTCGCTTTTCACGGGCACAGCGCGGGCGGCGTTCTTTGGCAGATCCTGCTCGCCGTGCTCTATGTGATCGCCGGGGTCTACATGTGGTTACACCCGCTCTTGAGCGTGGTCTCTTTGACTCTCGTTCTGGCGATCTTTCTTACTTTGGAGGGGCTCATCGAAATCGTTCTCTACTTTACTTTGCGTCGCGTTCGCCACGCCGGATGGGTGCTGGTGGATGGCATCGTGACTTTGATTCTCGGGATTCTGATCTGGCGACAATGGCCTTCCAGTTCCACCTGGGTGATCGGAACCTTGGTCGGGATCAGCTTGATCTTCAGCGGCATCTCCCGGTTTTTGCTCAGCCTCGCCGCGCGTGCCCCGCAGCCGGCCGTCGTGTAACTTCGGCGGCTTCGTCTTCGCTGGTGGGCGACCTTCGCCGCCAAGATTTGCCCGGACTTTCGCAAGACAGGGCGAGCCGACGCCGAGGGCGGGCGCGAGCGTCTCATGATTCGGAGTTTGCACCATGAAAACCCAAAGCATCATCCATCTCGTCGCCGGCACGCTCGTGCTCACCGGGCTCGCGCTCGGATATTGGGTCGATCAACGCTGGCTTCTTCTTCCCGCGTTCGTCGGTCTCAATATGTTTCAGACCGCCTTCACCGGCTTCTGTCCGCTCGAGCGTATTCTCCGCCAGCTCGGTCTC
>JBBQHV010000033.1:0-11329 GCA_038324295.1 Chthoniobacterales bacterium | reverse complement strand
CGGAAAGTGGATATGGTTCCGGCCGGGATCGAGCCGGAGTTGTTCGACCATCCGGAGCCGGAAAAATTCCGCGCGCAATATCCGATCGATGGCCGGCCCGTGGTCATGTATACGGGCGTGCTCAATGCCTTCCAAAGGATCGATTATCTGCTCCGCGGATTTGCCGTGACTCTGCAGGAGCAACCGAACGCGCTGCTTCTCGTGGTCAGTCCACTCGTTTCGGAGGCACTTGAGCGCGAGCATAAGCGTCTGGCGGATGAGCTCGGGATTTCCAATTCCATCATCTGGATAGCGCCGCATGCGCTCGAAGATCTGCCAAGTTACCTCGCGCTGGCCGACGTGACGGTTGTTCCCAGACCGGAATGTCCCGGCCATCCCGTCAAGCTCTTGAATTACATGCTCGCGGGCAAGCCGATCGTCTCCTTCGACGGCGCGGCCAAAGGCGTTCGGCATTTGCACGACGCCTTCATCGTCCCGAATCACGACTACGCGGCGCTCGGGCGCGGGATTAGCCAGTTGCTCCGGGATCGCGAGCTCGCCAGCGAGCTGGGCGCGAACGCGCGCGCCACCGTCCTGGCGGATTTCGATTGGCGGCAAATCTGCCGCAGGATCGAACGCATCTACGACCAGCTTTTGGGCGCATCCTCCCGCGCCGTGGCCGCGCCGCGCGCCGCCGCCACCTCTGTCGCGGCGGACCGCTAGGGCGACAGATCTTTCATCATGTCTGCTTTAACCCTTGCTTTCGACCCTTTGAACCGCCTATTTCGTGGGCCGGGCGAAGGCCGTGTTTCGCCTCGACAATACTTGGGCGAACGCCTATGAACTAATCTTTCTCTGCTGGAATCAGGTCAGTCTTATTAGCATTATGGAAACCAAAACTGAACGTGCGGAACGAGCGACTCGTGACGCCAACGGGAATTATTCCGCTGCGGGAGCCGCAGGACCACGTATGAAACCTGTTCACTGGATCATCTTTCTGGTCGTCTGCGCCGTCCTGGGGCTGCTGGTTTTTTACACGGTCGTCCACGTCGTCGAGACCAACCCCGCCAAGGCGCGCGTGCTCGGCGCGGCCGCTCCGGTTGAGACCGTCACGGTGAAACGGGAGACACTCGATGAAGTGATCGGCGGCAGTGGCTCGGTCGAACAATCGAGCACCGTGCAGCTGACCGCCCAGGTCAACGCCGACGTGCTCGATGTGCCGGTGAAAGTGGGCGATCTGGTAAAGAAGAGCGATCTCCTCCTGAAGCTCGACGACCGCCTGATTCAAGCGCAGCTGGCCGCAAACCGCGAGTTTGTCGACGCCAGCAACGTGAAAATTAAGGACCAGAAACGCCAGGTCGAGCGCTACACGGCGTTGGAACAGAAGTCGATGGGCACTCCGCTTGAGTTGGAGAAAAGCGAAATTGCCCTGGCGGAGGCGCGGCAGGACCTGGCTAAAGCACAACTCACGCTGCGCCAGGCCGAACTCGATCTCGAGCACGCCAAGCTGACCTCGCCCATCGATGGCATCGTCCTCGAGCGGTTGGTTAACCCTGGTGAATCGACTCATCGCGACCAGATCGTGCTCAAGCTCGGCTCGCTCAATACCGTCCTTATGACGGCGAAAATTACGGAAGAGAAAATGCACTCCATCCAGGTCGACCTGAATGCCGAAGTCATCTTTCCGGCATTTCCGGGGGAGGTCTTTGCTGGCAAAGTGGTAAAGATCGATCCGAATATCGATCCGGTAACCCGCACTTTCACCGCCTACGTCGAGATCAAGAACGCGGATCTACGTTTGAAACCGGGTCTTTCGGGATTTGTCCGGATTCGCCGCAATATCCAGAACGTCCTCGCCGTCCCCAGTATCGCGATCATGAATCCTTCTGGTGAACAGGCCACGGTTTATGTCGTGAATGACAGCGGTCGCGCCAACCTCCGCAATGTGCGACCGGGCGTGGTGGTCAACGCCATGACTGAGATCTTGAGTGGTCTGAAGGAAGGGGAAAAGGTGGTGACAGTGGGTCAGCTCTATCTACAAGAAAATGACAAAGTCCATACTACAGCGCGTTCGAATCCTCAGAAGTAGTGCCGTCGGATCGCTAGCGGCCCTCCTTTTCGCTCTCCCTACCACGGGAGGGGCGCAAGAGGCTTTGCAGGCGCCCCTGCCGCCGGTTCTGACCTTGCACGATTGCATCTCCATGGCGTTGCAGGAGAGCCCGGCCTTGGAGTCGAGTCGTTTCGACGTCGCTTCCGCTACGGAGGAGGCTCGTGCGGCACGAGCGCAGACTCTGCCCGACTTGACCGGCGCGGCCTCCTATCAGGTCTTTTCCGGAAGTCCGACCAGTAAGTTCGCCATCGTTAACACCGGGGGTGGCGGAGGCCCGAGACCCGGCCTCACCACTTCCGACCGCGGCGTCGGCGCGACCGGCGTGGAACTTTATTCGGCTCACCTCAGCTATCCGCTCTTTAAAGATGGAAGCATCCTGGGCTTGAACAAGGCGCCCGCGGTTGCGAGCAAAGATGCAAAAAAACGGGGCCTTGCCTGGACCAGCCAACTGAGGCGGGATCAGGTCATTGACCGTATCACCGATGCTTTTGTGACAACGGTCTCGGCGCTCAACCGCGCGGGTTACGCGGAGCGCCGCGTCAGGTTGCTTGATCTCATGGTTGGCATCACTCGGGAGCAACAGAAACAGGGGCTCACGTTGCCAATCGATCTGAAGCTGGCGCAAGGTCAGCTCCACGGAGCAAAATCCCTGGCTAAGATCCTGCGCGAGCAGGCTGTAGCCGGCTCGATCGAGCTCTCCCGCGCCCTGGGGCTTGATTCTCCCGATCAACTGCATCTCGATCCGACCTTGCCCGAGCCGCCCGATCCTCCGAGCGCGAAGGAACTGCTCGGGAATTCCCTCAACCAGCACCCGTCGCTCCAGGTGCAGCGCGCGGCGATCGACCAGGCGAAGGAAGATTACCGCCTCGAACGTTACCGCCTTTATCCGTCCGCCAATCTCGACGGATCGGTTCTTTATATCGATGACTTTGGTAACTCGAGCGCGGATGTCTACGCCGTGGGTGTGACTGTGGACGTGCCCATTTTCGATTTCGGAGCACAGCTCGCCAACACCCGCGCGAAGCTCCTGAAATATAAGGCGGAACGGGCCCGGCTCCTTGCGGTTGCCGATGACGTCACGTTTCAAGTGGTGAAAACTTACCAGGAAATCTATGTGCTAAGTCAGAACATCCTCTCGCTCCAGCAGGAAGTTTCCAAGGCGGAGAGAGACTTACAGGTCGTCGGTTCGCAACAACAGCAAGGTATCGCTCCACCGCTTACCTCGATCGAGAAGGAATTGCACCTTATCGCCCGGCGCGACGATCTCGATGGGTTGGAGGTGCGACGTCTCATCCTTTATTCAGCCCTGCAGAAAGCGGCCGGCGGCTCGTGGCAGTGGGCTAAATGAAGCAATCCCAACGGATCGTTAAGAACGCTGTTTTCGGGATCGCGGCCTCCTTGATCGGGGGCCTCGTTTACCTCGCGACGATTCTGACCATTGCCCATAAGGTCAGCGTCATTGAGTTCGGTAAGTATTCCTTCGTCCTCGCCTTCGCCATGTTCTTCCAACTGGTCGCGGATGCAGGTCTTCCGCGGATGATGATCCGGGAGCTGGCGAAAAACCGCGAAGGTTATGCCGGCCTGGTCGGCGCTTCGGTCACCCTGATCTGGATTATTTCGCTCGCGATTATATTAATCGTGGCGGGCATTGTTCCGTTCCTTCATTTCGGGACCGACGTAAAGATAGCGGCTCTTCTCATGAGCGTTGCGACGCTCGCGACGTTCCATTCCGCCGGCTATAGCGCCGTCCTCCGGGCCTTCGAAGACAATGAGCTAAACTATATCGGTTTCATTCTTCAGAAGGTTCTCCTGCTTGGTTTGATCCTTCTCACGATTCGACTGCATGCGGGGCTGATCGGCTTTGTCGTCGCTCACGTCACTTCGAATCTGGTGGTTTGGTACTTTTATCACCTGACCGTTTCTCGCATTTACGGCCACGTCTCCTATCGGGTCGACGTGCCGCTCTGGAAGGAGCTCATGGTCTCGGCTCTGCCAATGGGCGGGGGAGTCATGCTGCGTCAACTCGCTCTCCAGCTCGATATCCTTGTCCTGACCTGGATGACCAACCTGACGACGGTCGGTCTTTTTAGCGGCCCCTACCGGCTGAGCATGGCGTTGCGGATTATCCCCCAGACTCTTGCCCTGCCGCTTTACCCTCTCTACTCGCGCACCGCGCATTTCTCGCCCGAGCGCTTTAAGGAAGCCTACCAGCAAAGCATGAAGTTCTTTGCTATTCTCAGCATTCCGATCGCGGCTGTTTTCGTCGCGTGGTCGAAGCCGATTCTGCACCTGGCGCTGGGAAATAAATTCGTCCCGGCGCTCCCGGCGATGCAACTCCTGGGCTTGGGTTTGGTGCCGTTTTTCCTCTCCACCATCTTTCAATACCTTTTCGCTGCGCTCGATGAACAGAAGCGTTTCCTCGTGAGCACTTGTTTCAGTTCGGCTCTGCGCATCGGGCTGCTCGTTCTTCTCATTCCAAGGCTGGGCTTCGTCGGGCCCGCGGTCGCTTTCGTCTGCGCGGAGACAGTTATCGTCGGCATCTGGGTATACCAGCTGGCGGCACTCGGTTATCCACCGAAGCTCGGCCATGCTTTTGTGCGGCCGCTGATCGCGGGAGCAGGCATGGCTCTCGTTCTTCTCGCCGCCAGCGAGGCGCCGATCTTGTGGCAGATCGGCGCGGCTCTGCTTTCCGGGGTTGTTTACGTGGTCATTTTGCTCGCGCTCAAAACCTTTTCCTCCGACGAAATCCGCCAGGCCCGGGAAGGCATGGCCTTCATTTCGCCTTTCATCGAGTCCTGGTCGAAAAAGCTGAAGCGAGACATGTGAAAATCATCGGGCGCCTGACAGCTTGGGGTGAGAGGGCCGCGACCCTTTGGGCGAGCTACTGGCTGCTGGTTCTCGCCTCACTCTTGATCCTGGGGTCGGTGCTCCTCAAATGGGTCGAGTTTCCTTTCAGCCGTAACCTGCGAGGAGTGCAGTTACCGCTTTTTCATGATGTCGGATTGATTCCGCACATCGCTCTTTTCTCCTTTGGCGTTCTTGGCCTCGTCGTTTTGATTGGCGGCGTCGTTCTTTTGCGCTTCTCCGCTGGGTTTCTGGGTGCGGCCGCGGCCGTTCTTCTCACCATCTTTGCCCTTGTCCCAGCTCATTTGGTTTTTGCCCAACCCACCATGCTACAGCGACTGACGGAAGAAGCCCAGGTCATGCCGCTGATTCGGGCGTTTTCAAAGACCTACCTTCCTCAAAACTACGGCACGGCGGAAGATATCCCGAAACGACTTACCCTTTACAGCGGCTGGGGACGCTTCGTCGCGGCATCTTCTTTTCTTCGCCTGGGGTGGTACTGCTTCGGGCTGGGGGCTCTGCTCGTCGGAGCCTTCGCGCTGAGTCGCCTGCGCGGACAAAGGCTCTCCGTTCTGCTTGCGCTCGTCGGTTTACCGCTGGCGGCCCTCGCGATCGTTCTGGCGCCGGCCATGCTCGGTCAATATTACTATACCCGCGGATCGCTCGCCAAGGCCGAGGGGCGCAATGAAGAGGCGATCACGAGCTTTCGCAGAGCGATGACCTGGGACCGCTGGCACAGTGAGGATATCGAGCTCTATGCGATGATCGGCGAACTCCAGAGGCTCTCTGGTATCGCTCAGGATTCGCCCGAGCGTCACATCAGCCGGGCTTTCCGCCTGGAAAAGGCCAATCAGTACGAGCAGGCCATCTTTGAGTTGGAAGGTGCGGCCAAGGCGGGAGGCGCCCTGGGAAGCACGGCGCGCCGGGAGGCTGCCCGGGTTCACATGTCCTTCGGTCTCGCCTTGTATCAGGCCGGTGCTGTGGGCAGCGCCGTGACTAACTGGCGACAAGCTTTGGCGGAGGATCCCAGTCAAGTTTATTCGCTGCCTTATTTGGCCCGGGGCTATTTCGATATCGGGAGTTACGAGGCAGCTGTCCAGACGGTTGATCAAGTCGTCAACATCGTCAAAGACCACAACTCTCTGCTTGGGGACGTCTATTCCCTCAAAGCCGATTCTTATGCCAAGCTCGGTCAACTCGCGCAAGCCCGTAAGTATTACAGCCTTTCCCTTGCGGCGGACCCGATCGAGAACTATTGGGCGCTGACAGGGCTGGTGGGGGAATAACAATGGAACGTCTCTCGCCAACAGCTTCAACGCGACGCCAATCTTACGCTATCGCTTGGTCGCTGGGACTGGTCGTCGCCTGCGGACTCCTCCTCGGCTACTACATTCTCGAGGCTTACTTTGCCCCGCGACAGCGTCAGTACCAACTTGATTTCGGCGACGCCCAGTGGATCGAACCCGCAGAACCGGGCCCGACCGCTTACTTCCGGACGGAAGTGTTTCTCGCTGCACCGCCCCAGCAAGCCTGGCTGGAAGTGGCGGCGATCGATAACTTCAAGCTGATCGTCAACAATCATTCCATCGGAGTCGAGAGTTCAGTCAAGACGCGCGTCGCCGGGATCTACGACATCAAGAAGCGCTTGCGAACTGGAACGAACGTTATCGCAGTCTCGATCGCTCGCACTTCCTATCCCGGTGCAGCCCAGCTCTTGCTTCGTGGCGCCATCACGCAGGCGGGCGGCAAAGTGACGAACCTTGTCTCGGACGAGCACTGGAGGGTGACGACGGAAACGGGCATTGTGCAGGGTTCGGAGGATTGGACCTCGCCAGAGGTCCAGGATGAATTGTGGCCAAGAGCCAAACGGTCATCGATCGTCGGACATTCCGTTCCCGTTGCCTGGGTGGATATGAATCCGCTCATCCTTCAACTGGAACCCAGCGGGTCCTGGCTTTTGTCGCAAAATGCCGCGAGCGAAGCGACCTTCACCGGGACACTCCAGGCGGATCGAGCTCGGCAGGAAACATGGCTTCAAGTCGCCAGCTCCGGTGATCTCGACCTCGTCATCAACGGACACTTGATCACCTCCGCGGTGGATTTCTCCACGGTTGGTACGCGGTTACCGCACCTCCCCTCCAAGCGTGACGTCGCGTCTGCCCAGGGGGAGCGCCCTCGCTCTGGCCGAAAGGCTAACGCGCGCCCGGCCAAGACTGCGGAATCAACCTTCGAAAAAGCAACTTTGGAAGCGATCGACGTGAGTTACTGGATCAGGTCAGGGGCTAACTCAATCGTCGCGACCGTCCGCGCTGATCACCAACCGGCTGCCCTCTTTATCTCCGGCTTTCTGATGAACCGCGACGGCAGTCCGCGCCGGTTCCAGTCCGATTCCGATTGGAAGGTGACTGACCGGATAGGTGGACCAAGCTCGAAGAGTCAGCGGGCGGTTGAGTTTGGGGAAGATGGATCGGCTCCCTGGGGCTATCTTCCTCAGGAGATGGCAAGACCACTGGAGCGTGCGGGCTTCGCGACGGTCGCCCGGGACTGGATAGTGGTTTTGCTGACGGCAGCGGCAGTCATGGCTCTTTGGTTGCTCGTTTCTGCCTTCGTGGCGAAGAGAGGCGGAGAGATTTTCCGGAGAACCCTGGTGCGCGATGCTCTCTTTCACGCGCCCATCATCGTCGGTCTCCTTCTTTTGCTGCTTCCAAATTACGATCTGCGTTTCCCGCGAGAGTGGTCTTTCGAACCCGGCTTCATCCTCGCTGCGATTGTGGCTTTGCTCGGTGTCCGTCTGTTCCACTTATTCCCAGTCGGCGAACTCGCGGCACCGGTGCGGCGGCGCGTATCGCGGCTTGATCCCGATTCCTTCCGCGCCGCGGCGCCCTATGTCCTGCTTATCCTGATCATGACCTTCGGTCTGGCTCTCCGCCTGCACAATCTAGGCTATATGTCCTTTGACCACGATGAGATGGGGCTGGTCTCGAAATCCAAAGGGATCTATACCCTCGGTTTCCCTTACACTCCTTTTGCCGGTGAGGCTCGCTGGGTCACGACTTACGAAGCCGTCCCTTACCCGCTGGCGCTCGCTGGGCTCTTCGGTTACTCCGAATGGACGATGCGGTTGCCCGCGTGTTTCATGGGAACACTCTCCATTGGGATCCTGGCTTTGCTCGGGCGTCGCCTCTTTAACTGGCGGACCGGACTGATTGCCGCGTTCGTCTACGCCTGTCTTCCCATCGACATACGCTGGGCGCAAAATGCGTTCTATCCCCAGCAGTGTCAGTTCATGGCGCTGCTTACGATCTGGCTGTTCTACGAAGCGGTCCGTGTGCGGCCTTTCCGCCGGCGCTACCTTACGGGGGCGGCGATCGGGTTTTGCCTGACCTATCTCTCGTGGGAAGGAAGCGCATTCCTGCTCCCCTGTCTTTTCCTCGGCTTGCTCGTGATCCGCTGGGGAGAATGGTGGTGGCTGAAAGAGTTTCATCTTTACCGCTGCCTTTTCTTCATCGGCGCGGTCGTAGTGGCCCAGTATTGCTCGCGCACGATTGCCAGTATTCCCTACCTGCAGATTGGTTCGGGACTTTCGAATTTGGCCGGGCCCTCCCTGTTTTTTCTTAGTCCCGCCTACCAGCCAATGTTTTACGTGAACAAGCTCTGGTTATCCGAAAACCATGTCTTTTTCACGGTCTTCGCTCTTCTCGGGCTTCCTTTTTGCTGGTCGCACCGGGGCTATCGCTACATTTTTTCGATTCTCGTCGGGCTTTGGGTTTGCCACACCAATTTCCTCGCCGCGCTCGCTCCGCGGTACTGCTACTACTTTCAACCCCTTCTTGTCCTCGCGGGTATCGGCGCCGCGGTCATCCTCTACGATCGGCTCGTAACTCTTGCGCGCCGGGAAAGCGATTCGGAAACGGCCTGGATTTGCGCGCATGTCTCCGGCGTAGCCCTTATCCTCCTCCTCTTTCTACAGAGCAACGAGTGGATCTTCAAAGAATATGAGCTCTCCAGCAGCGGCGATACTCCGGGTATGATGACGCGGATGGGAATGTATCGTTATGACTATCGGGATGCCGATCGCTATGTGAAAGAGCACCTGCAGCCCGGGGATGTTGTCTTTCCCGGCATCCCTCACGTCTACGCATACTATGCCGGACAGCCCGGTGATTACTTCCTGGATACCCTCCTCGCCTCGAAGGTCCCCTACAACCAGTTGCTCGACGTGCCCGGGTTTGTCGATAAGTTCGGCGGCCTGCCGGTCGTGCGGAATTTGACCGAGCTCAAGGAAGTGACCAACCGGGCCCGCCGAACCTGGCTCGTCTTCGCCCCCTATGCGTCGTTTGAAAAGCTAAACAGCCCGGCTGTTCTCGACTTCCTCGATCAGAATGCGCGAGTCGTGTTCGAGTCCTACCGCGCCAAAGTGCTGCTGATCGAAGGCCATAGTCAGGTTAAGCCTGAGCGGGGAAAAGATCGGCGGACGGCTCAGGTGGCGGAGTAGGCTCGGTTCAGCGCTTTCCGTCCGGTCGATCGCAATGAGAAAAGGAGCGATGAGACTCGGTCCCGCGTCCTCTCTTTCGCAGCCTCCAACTCTTGCGTCAGGCGGGAAACCTCCGCAGCGTTTTGCGTTACGGCTTGGTCGAATTTGTTCGCGGTCGCAGCATAGAGTGCGACGTCGAAAGAGTTTTTCTCCGCGATCAGATCGAGCGTCGATTGAGGAAGGTCGCGCTTCTTAGGTCGCGTCCGCGTGACGTTAAAGCTGGAATAGGACTCGAGCTTCCAGCCGAAGCGCAATTTCATCAGGGCGAGGCTTTCCTCGAAACGCTCAGAGAGCCCCGCCACGCTAAAGTGGCGATGAATGTTCTCGATGGCTTTCGCCCCAATTTCGGGGGTGCAAGGTTCTTCGTATTCCGCTCCGGCGATAATTTTGCATTGAACGTTCGTCCGCGGCGAACGATGGACGAAGTCTTCGAGAGACCAGTTCTCCCGGCGTAGCTTCCAGTATTGGGGATGCAATTTGTAGTTGCGCATGAAATAGAAGGCGGAGATAACCCGATCGACCGGGTCGCGCAGGACCGTTATGTAAGTCGCCGGTTGCGGTAGAATTTCGTGTAGCCCAAAGGCCATGTGTCCCTTGAACATGCGGGTCCTGCGAAGGCGCTCGACGGAGAGCTTGTGCAGATGCCTGGTCGACCAGGTGAAGAGAACCGGATCGACCGAGTAGATCTGCAAGAGCGGGTATTCCCATTCGATCAGGCGGTTGAGTGTGGTTCCGGCCGTCTTGGGCACATGGAGAAAGACGACGGTTTCGTCGCCGGGTCGCTCCCCATCGGCGCTTTTTCTTTGTTGGTCTGGCATTGTCGTGGTCAGATTCATTGCTTCCCTTGTCTCCTGTTGCTAATGGCGATAGTTCCCTTCGGATATCAACTTTTCCTTGTAACCGTCGTAACCAATACGCGAAGCCTCCGCCCAAGTCCGTGCGGCAGCTTCACACGTGGTGGGATCGAAGCCGTCGCCGTGCCATAGCTCCCAATATTCTGCCTTGGCATGGACCAGGTTAAGGACCGCCATTTCGAGCGAGCCCATTCTTTCATTCGGCCGGGAAAGGCCGGCCAGGCTCTGGAAACCGTGATGGGTATGAGCGCGATACTCCTGCACCAGATCGTAGGTCATCTTGCCGGTATCTTCCCGGCGACCGGTCAGTTGGCAGCTTTCGATCGTGAATCGCTGAGGATACTTGCTTATCCCGTAGTCAATAACCCGCCGACAGAAATCGGCCGGCAGATTCAATACCTTGGAGACGTGCAAAGTAACTGCCTGGCGCGGAAAGGACCGCGCCCACTCGTTGGTGTAGCGCTGATAGACGGCCAACAGCTTCTCCTCGTAATTCCCCAGCGCCGCCCACTTCCTGAGGTCCGCCTGCGTCTTGGGTAAATGCATTTCTGCGCTGAGAAAGTTTGCGCAGGTTAGAACCACGCTTAGGCAGAGTGGATCGGATGAGTAGCGGTTTCCGAGTTGTGCAATCATTCGGGAGAATTCTCGCTGGTAGACTGGATCCCAAGGCACCGGAATCACGATTGCTGCGCCGGCATTAGTCCGATGCGGGTTAGTGATGGTAGTGGAAAAGGATTGTGCTCCCTCCTTGTAAACAAAGGCAGGTGTATCCGCCCCAGGTTTCAAACAGAGCTCATACTTCAATCCCTTCGCACGCAGAATGGCGACAGCCTTATCCAAAGCCCTGAAATCGAATTTGTCGGGCGCTGTCTGGAGAGCCTTCCATGGGATGTGCAGGCACACCCCAGAGAGACAGTGGCTGGCGTTGACGTCCTTTGCGAAGACTTGCACGGTCGCTTCATCGGCTGGCAACCGCTGTATAACCCATAGGCCGGTACGGATGGGCGC
>JBBQHV010000032.1:0-11460 GCA_038324295.1 Chthoniobacterales bacterium | reverse complement strand
CATCTCTGCGCGAGCCTGCCCGGGCCGATCGGATCTCCGACCTACCGGGTGGTGCGAGCCGCCAAAGACTGGGCCGGGCTGTAGTGCGAGCCATGAAGTTACTCGTTACCGGCACGGAAGGCTATCTCGGCTCCCTCCTCGGACCGATCCTGATGGAGGAGGGGCACGAGCTGCTCGCGGTTGACACAGGGTTTTACAAAGCGGGCTGGCTCTACAACGGCGTCCCGCTCACTCCCCGGACCCTGAACAAGGACATCCGGCAAATCACAGCTGACAATCTCGAGGGTGTCGAAGCTGTCGTTCATATGGCAGAGCTTTCCAATGACCCAACAGGAGAGTTAGCTCCCGATATTACCTACGAGATCAATCACAAGGGATCCGTTCGTCTGGCCACGCTGGCGAAGGACGCGGGTGTCGCGCGATTTGTCTATATGTCTTCCTGCAGCGTTTACGGAGTGGCCGAGGAGGATTACGTGACGGAAGACTCTCCGGTCAGCCCGCAGACGGCTTATGCCGTTTGCAAAACTCTGGTCGAGCGGGACCTGAAACCGATGGCGGACGACAACTTCTCGCCCGTTTTCATGCGCAACGCCACGGCTTACGGCGCCTCACCTCGGATGCGCTTCGACATCGTCTTGAATAACCTGGCCGGACTCGCCTGGACGACGAAAGAAATAAAACTCGTGAGTGACGGGACACCCTGGCGTCCACTCGTGCACGCGCTCGACATCTGCAAAGCGATTTCCTGTGTGTTGCAGGCTCCTCGGGAGACGATCCACAATGAAACTTTTAATGTCGGAGATACGGCTCACAATTACACCATCAAAGAGGTCGCCGAGGTGGTCGCGGAGGTCTTTCCCGGCTGTCAGCTCATCCTCGGCGCGGAAGGCTCCGATAACCGGAGCTATCGCGTTTCGTTCGATAAGATCAGGAAGCACCTTCCCGGCTTCTGTTGCGATTGGGATGCCCGGCGCGGCGCGGAACAATTACGGGATGTCTTTGCCCGAATCGACATGACCGCCGAGACTTTCCACTCCTGCCCCTTTACTCGCCTGAAACAACTGGAATATCTCATCCGCACGAAGCAAATCGATCGCGACTTTTTCTGGAATAACGGAAGCCACTCACCCACCTCGTGACCTTCACTGAAACTCCGCTTCCGGGCGCGTATGTCATCGATCTCGAACCCCGTACCGACAATCGTGGCCTTTTTGCGCGCACCTTCTGCCGCGCCGAATTTGAGAAGCAGGGCCTGAACCCGGATGTCGTCCAGTGCAACATCTCCTATAACTCTCTCGCCGGCACCTTGCGCGGCATGCATTTCCAAAAAGAGCCGGCGAGCGAAGCGAAACTGGTCCGCTGCATTCGTGGGGCAATCCACGATGTCATCGCCGACCTGCGGCCCGACTCGCGGAGTTACCGGGAGCACTTTTCCATCGAGCTGACGGCGGAGAATCGGCGGGCGCTCTTTGTCCCGGTCTCCTTCGCTCATGGGTTTCAGGCCTTGTCCGACGACACGGAAGTGACCTATCAAATGAGTCAGTTCTATCAGCCGGATTCTGCCGCCGGATTCCGCTATGATGATCCGGCTTTCGGCATCCGCTGGCCGCTCGCCGTCAGCGCCATCTCAGAACAGGATCTGAGCTGGCCATCCTTCTCCTGAAATGCAAAACCCGGCGGACGACATGCAGGCACTCATCGCCCGACTCTTTCCGATCTGTCGAAGTATTACGGGTGATGGCGTGCGGGAGACGATGCGCATCCTGGGCGAGCGCATCCCGATCGAGATCCGGGAAGTTCCGACCGGGACGCGGGTTCTCGACTGGACGGTGCCCCGGGAATGGAACATCCGGGACGCCTGGATCAAGAATTCGGCGGGCGAACGTCTGGTGGACTTTCGGAAACTTAACCTGCACGTGGTGAATTACAGCACGCCGGTTCACGCTCAAATGAGGCTGTCGGAGCTATGTCCTCATCTCTTTACGGTTCCGAGTCATTCAGATTGGGTTCCCTATCGTACCTCCTACTACAAGGAAACGTGGGGCTTTTGCCTGAGCGAAAAGCAACTCGCGCAATTTCGGGATGATGAGACCTACGAGGTTTGTATCGATTCATCCCTGACCGAGGGCAATCTTACCTACGGCGAATGCCTTCTGGGCGGCGAGCTGAGCGAGGAGGTGCTGATCTCCTGCCATGTTTGTCATCCTTCGCTGGCGGATGACAACTTGTCTGGCATCGCGGTCGCCGTTGAGATGGCCACACGCCTGGCGGCGGCGCCCCGTCGCTATTCCTATCGCTTCCTTTTTGTTCCCGGAAGCATCGGAGCCATTAGTTGGTTGGCTCGGAACGAAGACGCCGCAGCGCGGGTCAGTCATGGACTGGTTCTGACTTGTGTGGGTGATGCCCACCATCTCACCTACAAGCGCAGTCGCAGGGGAGACGCGGAGGTCGATCGGGCCTTCGCTCATGTCCTGCGGCATTCGGGCGATCCTGATGAGGTGGTTGCTTTTTCGCCCTACGGCTATGACGAACGGCAATACTGCTCGCCTGGATTCAACCTGCCGGTCGGATGTCTTATGAGATCGGTTCACGGGACTTTCCCCGAGTATCATACCTCCGGCGATAACCTTTCCTTTATTCGCCCGGAATCACTCACCGACTCGCTGACCAAGTGCATGGCGGTGACCGAAATCTTCGAACACAATCGCACTTATCTTAACCACAATCCAAAAGGTGAACCCCAACTCGGCAAACGCGGTCTCTACGACGGGCTCAACGCCGGGCCGGACCGGCGGCGGCACGAACTGGCGCTTCTTTGGGTTTTGAACTTCTCTGATGGAACGAATTCGCTTCTGGAGATCGCTGAGCGCGCCGATCTTCCCTTCGGTGTAATCAAAACGGCGGCTGAAGCTCTGGCTGGAACGGACCTTCTTTCCGCTCTATGAAAGTCGACTGCGCAGTCATTGGAGGCGGCATCGTGGGCCTCAGTGTGGCAATGCACCTCGGGCAGAAGCAACCCGGCCTTCGAATTCTCTTGTTGGAAAAAGAAGCCGAGCTCGCGGCGCACCAGACAGGGCGAAACAGCGGAGTCATTCATTCGGGCATCTATTACACACCCGGCAGCCTCAAAGCCCGCTTCGCGCGGGAAGGCAATCGCACGATGCTCGCCTTCTGCAGGACGCACGGCATCGCCCACGACGCATGCGGCAAGATCATTGTCGCCACGGAGGCGAACGAGCTGCCGCTCCTGGAGAACCTTTACGAGCGCGGCTTGCAAAATGAGCTTCAGGTAACGCGCCTAGCTCCAGAGGAAGTGCGCGAGATCGAACCGCACGTAAGATGCCTCAAGGCGCTGAGAGTTCCTTCGACTGCGATCGTAAACTTCCGCGACGTCTGCGCCAAGTATGCCGAGCTGCTGGGAAGCGCAGGTGGCGAAATCAGAACCGGAACAGAAGTTAAGGCTATTCACTCCGCCGCTGACAGCCACATCCTTGAGACGACCGGCGACGAGGTTGAGGCGCGATTCGTGATCAACTGTGGCGGACTGCAAAGCGACCGAATAGCCAGGCGGATGGAGATAGCGCTGGCCGAGAAGATCATTCCGTTCCGCGGTGAATACTACGAGCTGGTCCCGGAAAGAAGACACCTCGTGAAGGCTCTGATCTATCCCGTGCCCGATCCTTCTTTTCCCTTCCTCGGCGTCCACTTCACCAGGATGATCGACGGCTCAGTTCATGCTGGACCGAATGCCGTGCTGGCATTGCAACGAGAAGGCTACCGCAAGACTGATGTTGATCTCGTTGACTTGTTTGAAATGGTGACTTATCGCGGCCTTTGGAATCTCGCTCGCAAGCATTATCGAGAAGGCTTCGCGGAAGTCTATCGATCGCTCAGCAAGAAGGCGTTTGTGAAAGACCTTCAGCGCCTTATTCCGGAAGTGAAGGATGACGATTTGGTCCCCGCGACACCGGGGATTCGAGCGCAGGCCTTGAAACCGGATGGAACCCTGGTTAACGATTTTCTTCTCGTCTCCGGCCCGCACTCCATTCACGTCTGCAACGCCCCCTCCCCTGCCGCCACCGCTTCGCTGGAAATCGGCAAAGCGGTGGTTGCGCGAGTTCCGGAGTTGCGCAACGCCACGGTTCCCGTCTCGTCTCACTAGCTGATGGAAACTGGCTACCACTGTCGTTACTGCCATGAGCCGTTAAAGGTGACCTTTGTCGACCTCGGTCTCTCTCCTCTTTGTGAGTCCTATGTTGCTTGCGAAGACCTGGCCAAGCCCGAAACACTCTACCCTCTCCACTCCTTCGTTTGTGAGAAGTGCTTTCTCGTCCAGTTACCGGAGCACGTTTCTCCAAAGGCGATTTTCGAGGAATACGCCTATTTTTCTTCCTACTCGGATTCGTGGCTCGACCATGCAAAACATTACGTCGCATCGATCACGGAACGCCTCGGTCTTGATAGTCATTCGCTGGTCGTCGAGCTGGCCAGCAATGATGGCTATCTCCTGCAATACTTTCTGGAAGGGCGGATCCCGGTCCTCGGGATCGAGCCGGCAAAAAACGTCGCGCGCCGAGCCATCGAGAAAGGTATTCCCACGGTGACTGAGTTTTTCGGAGTCGAGCTGGCAACGGTTCTCGCCGCCGAGAACCGTCGGGCCGATCTGCTCCTGGGCAACAACGTCCTCGCGCACGTGCCCGACATCAACGATTTCGTGGGTGGGATGAAGATCCTGCTCAAACCGCAAGGTGTGATTACGATGGAGTTTCCTCATCTCGTCCGGCTGATCGAACAAAACCAGTTCGACACCATCTATCATGAGCACTTCTCTTATCTCTCCTTCACCACGGTGGAGGAAATCTTCCGGGCGCACGGCCTGCGGGTTTTTGATGTGGAGGAACTGACCACCCACGGCGGTTCGCTCCGCCTTTACGCCTCTCAGGCGGACGACTCATCGAGGCAAGTTTCGGCGCGTGCAGTCGCGCTCAAGAAGACGGAGGCGGAGTGGGGAATCGACAAAGTCGAACGTTATCAGGCGTTCGGAAAACAAGTGGAGGCGACCAAGCGCGGTATTCTCCGCTTTCTCATCGAGGCCAAGGCTGAGGGGAAAACGATCGCGGGTTATGGCGCGCCCGGCAAAGGCAACACCCTGCTCAACTACTGCGGGATTCGCTCCGATTTTCTCGATTACACGGTGGATCGCAGCACTTATAAGCAAGGGAAGTTTACTCCCGGCTGTCGTATTCCCATTTATCCGCCGGAACGGATTCGGGAGACCAGGCCGGATTTTCTTTTCATTCTCCCGTGGAATTTAAAGGATGAAATCATGAAGCAGAACGGGTTCATTCGCGAGTGGGGCGGCAAATTCGTCGTGCCGATTCCGGAGGTGAAGGTTTATGACTAAAGACAGGTGCGCATTTTCTGTAGCGGCGGTCTATGACCGTCGCGCGCTCTATCTGCCGCCAGGGACGACGCTCATAGAGCGCCGCTACAGTGGCCCACTCGTATGAAGGTCGTGCTCTTCTGTGGTGGCCAGGGCATGCGCTTGCGGGAAGGGCCAGAGCCCGTTCCGAAGCCGATGGCTGTGATCGGATATCGCCCGCTGCTCTGGCATTTGATGAAGTATTACTCTCACTATGGGCATAACGAGTTCATCCTCTGCCTCGGATATGGCGCTGATATCATCAAGCAATCCTTTCTGAACTACAACGAATGTGTCTCGAACGATTTCGTTTTGTCCGATGGCGGAAAGAAGGTTGAGCTTCTGCGCAAGGATATCGAGGATTGGCGGATCACTTTTGTCGATACCGGGCAGAGTTCCAATGTTGGTCAACGCCTCTTGCGGGTGAGACAGTTCGTCGAAGAGGACGAAATGTTTCTCGCCAACTATGTCGATGGACTGACTGACTTGCCGTTGCCGAACCTGATCGACTATTTCCTGGCCAGGAAAAAAATCGCCTGCTTTCTTGGCGCCACACCGACCGCCACTTTCCACACTGTCACGCTCGATCCGGATGGTGTCGTGAGCGGGATAAGCCATATCGCGAGTTCCGGTCATTTGATTAACGGCGGCTATTTTGCGTTCCGCCGGGAGGTGTTCAATTACATCAACGAGGGAGAGGAGTTGGTCGAAGAGCCTTTCCACCGGCTGATTGCGGAACGGCAATTGATCAGCTATCCCTACGGCGGATTCTGGGCTTGCATGGACACCTTTAAAGAGAAGCAGCACCTCGAGGATCTGCATGCGAGCGGGCGCGCCCCGTGGCGAGTTTGGGATGCACAGTAACTCCGGCATGCTCACCTTTGACCTTCCCAAGTCGGCCCGGAACATCCTTTGCCTTGGAGCGCACGCCGACGATATCGAGATCGGTTGCGGCGGGACGCTTCTGAAGTGGATCAAGCAGCGGCCTGATTTAACCATCCACTGGGTCGTCTTTACCGCGGAGGGCAAACGAAGCAGTGAAGCGCGCGCGAGCGCGAAGGCCCTCTTGCAGAAGAACGCGCATAAGATTGTCATCAAGCAGTTCCGCGGCAGTTTTCTGCCCTTCCAAGGCCAGAAGGTGAAGGAGTTTTTCGAGACCCTCAAAAGTCCTTTCCAGCCCGATGTCGTCTTTACCCATTATCGCGATGACCGGCACCAGGATCATCGCCTTCTCTCCGATCTGGCCTGGAACACCTTCCGTAATCACCTGATTCTCGAATACGAGGTCCTTAAATATGATGGCGACCTCGGCGCTCCGGATTTTTTTGTGCCTCTGGACGAGAAGGTCAGTCGACAGAAAGCAGCGCATCTCTGCCGCTTCTTTCAAACCCAGACTAATAAGCACTGGTTTTCGGAGGAGACCTTCCTCGCGCTCATGCGACTGCGCGGCATAGAATGCTGTTCGCCCTACGCGGAAGCGTTCTATTGCCGTAAGCTGGTCAGCTCCTGAGCCACGCCGCGGAAGCGGTTCGTTAGGCGAGTCGTCAGCCGGCGAGCGCGGCTTGCGCCGCCGCCAGCTTTGCGATCGGCACCCGGAAGGGACTGCAACTGACGTAGTCCAGCCCGAGCTTGTGGCAGAATTTCACGCTCGATGGTTCGCCGCCGTGTTCGCCACAGATTCCAAGCTTGATCTCCGGGCGCGTCTTTCGTCCGAGATCGCGAGTGATTTCCATCAGCCGACCGACGCCCTTCTGGTCGATCGCGGCGAAGGGATTGTTAGGCACAATGTCGAGCTCGGCATAGGCCGGGAGGAATCCGCCGGAATCGTCGCGGCTCATCCCGAGCGTGGTCTGGGTGAGATCGTTCGTGCCGAAGCTGAAAAATTCCGCGTCCTTCGCGATCTCGTCGGCGACCAGCGCGGCCCGCGGGATTTCGATCATGGTGCCGACAAGATAATTAAATTTCGTCTTTTTCTCCTTCGCCACCTGAGCGGCGATGCGGTGCACGATTTCGATCTGCAGTTTTAACTCCTTCGGGAAACCGACCAGCGGAATCATGATTTCCGGGCGGACTTTTTTCCCTTTCTTCTGTGCCTCGGCGGCGGCTTCGAAAACCGCCCGCGCCTGCATCTCGGAAATCTCCGGATAGGTAATCCCGAGCCGGCAACCGCGATGGCCAAGCATCGGGTTGAACTCGTGCAGCTCGCGCACGCGCCGGCAAATAATTTCGACTTTCATCCCGATCTTGCGCGCCAGATCCATCTGCTGCTCCTTGTCGTTAGGCAAAAATTCGTGGAGAGGCGGATCGAGGAACCGAATCGTCGCCGGGAGCCCGTCGAGCGCCCGGAAAATTCCCGCGAAATCCTTGCGTTGATAAGGGAGCAACTTGGCCAGCGCTTTGACCCGCGCCTCCTTCTCTTCCGCCAGGATCATCTCGCGCATCGCGTCGATCCGGTCGCCTTCGAAAAACATGTGCTCAGTGCGGCAGAGCCCAATCCCTTTGGCGCCGAAGGCGACTGCGTTGCGCACCTGCTCGGGGGTGTCGGCGTTGCTCCGCACCTCCAGTTTCCGAGCGCGATCGACCCAGCTCATAAGCTTGGCGTATTGTTGGTAGGTCGCGCTCTTTTTTCCGTCGAGCGAGCGATCCACCAAGACCTGCACGATCTCCGACGGCGCGGTCGTGAGTTCGCCGGCGAAGACTTCGCCGGCGGTCCCGTCGATCGAAATGTAGTCGCCTTCCTTCAAGGTTACGCCGGAAGCGGAGAGGGTGCGTTTTTGATAATCGATCTGCACTTCCGAAGCGCCGCAGACGCAGACCTTGCCCATCTGCCGCGCGACCAGCGCCGCGTGCGAGGAAACGCCGCCGCGCGAAGTGAGGATTCCTTCCGCGGCAATCATGCCGCGGAGGTCCTCCGGCGAAGTCTCGACGCGGGCGAGCAGGACTCGCTCGCCCCGATCGGCGCGCCGGACCGCTTCCTCGGCGCTCAATACGATGCGACCCGAGGCCGCGCCCGGCCCGGCCGGAAGTCCGCTCGCGATCTTTTTCGCCGCGGCGACGGCTTTGCGATCGAAAATTGGCGCGAGGAGATGGGCCAGGGAATCGGCCGGGATGCGTTTTATCGCGTCTTCTTTCGAGATCAGTTTTTCCTCGACCATCGCGACCGCGATTCGAACCGCGGCGAGGCCGGTCCGTTTGCCGTTGCGCGTTTGCAGAATGAAGAGCCGCTTGTCTTCGACCGTGAACTCGAGGTCCTGCATATCCTTGAAATGCTTCTCGAGAAGATCGCGCACTTTAAGGAGCGACTTGTGCGCGGCCGGCATTTCCTCGGCGAGCTGCGCGATCGGATGCGGCGTGCGCACGCCCGCGACGACATCTTCGCCCTGCGCGTTGATGAGGTATTCGCCGTAGAAAACTTTCTCGCCGCTCGCCGGATCGCGGGTGAAGGCGACGCCGGTCGCGCTCGTGTCGCCCATGTTGCCGAAGACCATCGTCTGCACGTTGACGGCGGTCCCCCACTCGTGCGGGATGCCGTATTTGCGCCGGTAAACAATCGCGCGGTCGTTATTCCAGGAACCAAAAACAGCGCCGATCGCGCCCCAGAGCTGCTTGTGCGGATCCTGCGGAAACGAGTTGCCGGTGCGTTCCTTGATCAGGTTTTTGAAACGCTGCACGAGCTCCTTCAGATCGTCGATCTTGAGCTGGGAATCGGGAAATTGGTGGTTGCCGTAGCGCTCGTCTTTGAGGTGCTCGATCACGCTTTCGAAAGGCTCGTGATCTTCCCCCGGCCGCTTCTGCACGCCCATCACAACGTCGCCATACATCTGGAGGAAACGGCGGTAGGAATCCCAGGCGAACTTCGCGTTGCCTGATTTCTCCGCCACGATCTCGACCACCGTGTCGTTCATCCCGAGGTTCAGGATCGTGTCCATCATCCCGGGCATCGAATCGCGCGCGCCGGAACGCACGGAGACGAGCAACGGCCGCTCCCTGTCGCCGAGTTGCTTGCCGACTGATTTCTCGACTTTCGAGAGCGCGATAGCGACCTGCGCCTCGAGCTCGCGCGGGTAAGTGCGTTTGTGATCGTAATAATAGGTGCAGACCTCGGTCGTGATGGTGAATCCGGGCGGGACCGGCAGACCGATCCGCGTCATCTCGGCGAGACCTGCGCCCTTCCCGCCGAGGAGCGGCTTCATGCTTCCTTTTCCGTCCGCTTTGCCGTCGCCGAAATAGTAGACGTAGCGATGCGATTTGGAGGGTTGGGCTTTCTTTTCCGGAGCGGGTTTGGAACGGGAAGACTTGGTTTTTGCAGCCATGAGATTGTGAAAATAGGAGCCGAAACGCGGCCGGAAGCGCAAGCTAAAGCGCGAGGTCGGGGTGTCAACGCGCGCACCTCGCCGCCCTCTAGACGCCTCCCTCTATAGCTGTTTAGCATTGCGCCATTCAAGGTGGCACAGCCGTCTCGGCTGTGGGGCCAGCGGGCGTCTCGCCCGGTGTTTCGGTTTCCCGCGCTTGATTCACCGGGCGAGACGCCCGGTGGTCCCACAGGCAAGATGCCCGTGCTACGACAATGCGCTTCGCGGAGCGGAGCGTCTACAGGAGCTGTCGCCGACGGTGACCTCTAGCTGGCCGGCTCGGCCGCGAGGACGTCGTCGATCGCGTCGGCGAAGTCATCGACGCCGGAGATGGGGACGATGATGACGTTGCGATGACCCTGGCTGTCTTCCGTGATGCGAAGGAATTTACCGCGGCCGTTTTCCCGCAGGTCGATCGCGAATACTTTCCGTTCGATCTGCAACTCTCTTGATTCAAGTATGCTGTCCATGTGCGACGAGGCCGATGTTACAACTTCGCGACGCAAAAAGGGAAGCAGAATCTTCGCTCCCAGGCGTCGATCTGCCTAACGAATCTACGGCCGCGCTCATTCCTCCGGTCCCGGCGTTGACGGGAAGGCGCGGCGATTAATTTATCCTTCGCCCGGAAAGGTTTGACCTGACGGAAGGCGGCTGTTACTTCGGGCTTCTCCATGTCTGCCGTGCTTCTCCCGCGCCGATCGGTTTTCCTCGGCCAGCTCTTCGCCCTTTTCGGGCTGGTTTCCGGCGCCCTCGCGGCAAAAAGTGTCACCCTTGCCTGGGACAAGAATCCCGAGCCGGATATCGCGCATTATCGCCTCTACTACGGAACAAAGCCCGGTCTCTATCCGGCCTACGTGGACACGGCGACGACGTCTGCGAGCGTCTCGAACCTCTTCGAAGGCGCCACCTATTTTTTCGCTGTCACAGCCTGGAATGCGGGAGGCGAAAGCGGTTACTCGAACGAAGTCTCCTACACGGTCCCCGGAGAAGCCGACGGCTTTCTCGCCAACGTCTCCAGCCGCGCCCTGGTCCAGACGGACGACTTTGCTCTCATTGGAGGATTCATCATCCTGTCGGAGGAGCCGAAAAAAGTGGCAGTGCGCGCGATCGGCGCGTCTCTCTCGAGCGAGGGGGTGAGTGGGAGCCTGCAGGATCCCACTCTGGAACTGATCGATTCGAGCGGGTCCGTGGTCGCATCGAGCGACGACTGGCAGCCCGGCGGCGATGATCTGGCCGGCCTCGGTCTCGCGCCGGGCGACGCGCGGGAATCCGCTTTCAGCACGACGCTCTCCACCGGCGCCTACAGCGCCGTGGTGCGAGGAAAGGACTCGGGCATGGGCGTGGCGCTCTTCGAGCTTCACGACCTTGACGCGAACGCCGGGCGGATCGCAAATATTTCCACCCGCTCCCGTGTAGAACGCGAGGACGATGTCCTGATCGGCGGCTTCATTCTGGCCGGAACGCAGCCGTCCCGCGTGCTGGCGCGCGCGATCGGTCCGTCGCTCACTTTGGCCGGCATCTCCGAGCCGCTTCTCGACCCGAGCCTCGAACTGCACGACGCCAATGGCTCGCTCATTTCTTCCAACGATAACTGGCGGGCGGTGCAGGAGGACGAGATTATCGGTTCAACGCTCTCACCCCGAGAGGATCGGGAAGCGGCGATCCTCTCGACTCTCGCGCCGGGTT
>JBBQHV010000031.1:0-11531 GCA_038324295.1 Chthoniobacterales bacterium | reverse complement strand
AGCCTCTGCTCGGTTTCGCCATTGGCGCGCGCATTCTTCGTATGCATATCGAGACAATAAGCGCATCCATTGATCTGCGACGCTCTGGTTTTGACGATCTCGAGGAGCCGTTCATCGAGCCCGCACTCATGAAGATACTCTTCGATTGGCGCCAGGGTTTCGAGGCCTTTGGGCGCGAGTTCCACATAGTTCAATCGCTCTTTCATAAAAACAGGATGAACCAGAAAGAACCGAGATCAATAAAAAATGTATTTGAAATACAACTTTAGGTCGCTATTTGTATGGCATCATGAAGAATATCACTCCTGAAACTGCCGTCGGTGAAATCGTCAGGGCTTTCCCGGCTCGCTCCCGCATCTTTGAAAGCCTCGGAATCGATTATTGCTGCGGCGGAAAAAAGTCGCTGGCCGAGGCCTGCGAGGCGAAAGGGCTCGACCCCGCGACGGTCGCCACGATGTTATCCGCGCTCGATAACGCCGGCCAGGAAACGCAGGCCGATCCCGATAATCTGACCTTGACCGCTCTCTGCGATCACATCGAGCGGGTCCACCACGGTTATCTGCGCGAGGAGTTGCCGCGGCTTGATTTCATGACGCAAAAAGTCGCCGCCACCCATGGCGACGCCGAGCCGAGATTGTTGGAGGTGCGACGCGTGTTTGAGACTTTCAGCGAAAAGATCTCTGCGCACACGACGGAGGAAAACGAACAGGTCTTTCCAGCAATCCGGCAATTGGAAGGCGCTGATGGCGACAAAGCAGAGAAGACTTTCGCGCTCAAAAAGGAGTTTGAGAAGCTGGAAATGGAGCATCTGAGCACGGGAGCGGCGCTCGCTCAGTTCAACCAACTGACCGACAGCTACACCCCACCCGACTGGGCCTGCGGCACGATGCGCGCACTCTACGATGGTCTGCGCCAGATGGAGAGGGACATGCATCAGCACATTCACGAGGAGAACAACGTCCTCTTCCCGCGCGTGCGCGCGATGGCATGACCGCTCACGGTTAACCGAAAAGGCGTCTTGAAGGCGTCGACGGCTTTTGGCGCGGACCTATTAGAAATTCTCTAGGAGCACACTTCGCGTCAGGCGAAGGTCAAACCTTCATACGTTTCGCCAATGATGTGCTTCACCACCTCTTTCAGATCCTGCGTCTTCTCCCAGACGGCGAGTTGCCGGTCGGCGCCGGTCCCCTCGCGCATGATGCGTTCGATGTGGGCCAGCTCGGCGTGACTGCCCAGCTCATCCACTTCGGTCGCGACGAAAGCCAGCATCTCATCCAGTAGCTCCCGCTCATTCACCTCACAGCGCCGGCCGAAATCGATCAACCTGCCATCGATCCCGTAGCGGCCCGCGCGCCAGCGGTTTTCCTCCAGCAGCCGGCGCGGATAACTGCGGAAGGTAACGTTCTGATCACGCAACTTTTGCAGCTTCGAGACGATCGCCTGCATGAGGGCGGCGAGCGCGATCGTGTCGTCGACCCGCGATTGCGCGTCGCAGATGCGAAACTCGATCGTGTCGAAGAAGGGATGGAGCCGGATGTCCCACCAGATCTTTTTCGCGTTATCGATGCAGCCGGTCATGACAAGGAGTTTCAGGTAGTCTTCATATTCGGAGAGACTCTCGAAGGCGTCTGGGATTCCGCTGCGGGGGAAGCGCTGGAAAATCATCTGCCGATAAGCTTTCAGCCCGGTGTTTTGGCCTAACCAAAAGGGCGAGTTGACCGAGAGCGCGTAAAGGTGCGGCAGGAAATAGCGCGCCTGATTCATGACATCGATCGCTTCTTCCCGATCGGGAATGCCGACGTGGACGTGGAGCCCGAAGATGAGGTTGATGCGCGCGATCTGTTGCATGTCGTTCACGATCGTCGTGTAGCGTTCGTCGGCAGTAATGAGCTGGTCCTGCCAATGGGAAAAAGGATGGGTGCCGGCCGAAGCGATCTTCAGTCCGCCCTGCGCGGCGACGGAGGCGAGCTGACTGCGCAGATCGATCACCTGTTGGCGGGCCGCTCGGATGTCACCGCATACGTCCGTGCCCAACTCGACGACGGACTGGTGCATTTCCGATTTGACGCGCTCTTTCAGGAGCATCTTTCCGTCGGCCAGGATTTGCTGAATATGAGAAACGAGCTGGCCGGTTTCCGGATCGATGATCTGGAATTCCTCCTCGATCCCGAGGGTGAAGGTGTGCCGTTTACTTTTCATCGTGTTCGAGTTCCTGCCTGACTTCTGCGGGCGTCCAGGTGTTGCCGCGCCAGATTTTGAGGACCTTGCCAGTAGGATCGATCAGCGCGGTGGCGAGACTGTGGGAGATGGTCCCGCCTTCGGGCTGAACGAAGATGGAAAAGGCTTTCGTTAGGCGCTCAATCTCCGCCGGCTCGCCCGTGGCCAGTTTCCAGACACTCGGGTCGGCTCCGTCCGCCTGGCCGTAGTTATGCAAGACTGCGGGGGTGTCGTGCGCCGGATCGAAGCTAATGCTGAGCAGCCGGGTGGAGGCGAGTCGACCGGATGAGGCAGCCTTTATCGTCTTCTGCAGCTCCGCAAAATTCTGCGACATGCGCGGACAGAAATTCGGAATCGGGCAACGAGTGAAGATAAAGGTGACGATCAGCGGATGACCGAGGAAGGTGGCGAGGGTGATCGGTTCGCTGTTTTGATCGATGAGATGAAACTTCGGCATCGGATTGCCTTCCTCGAGGCGCGATGATTTCACCGGTCTGGCGGTGGGTGCGGGCGTCGGCAAATGCAGCGTCACCGGATCGATTTTCCTGATCTGGTCGATCCAGGAATCCTGTTGCGTGACGTTGAGGCGGAAGGAAATGGCCTCGCCGATCTGCAAGCCGCTGAATTCTCTCGGCTCGCGCACTTCGAAAGGCATCGTCATCGACGGCATGAATCCGGGAATGTCTTCGTGTTCGACGTCGATTGTTTTGTGATCGGGCGGGAGACCGCGAATGAGACCGCGCGCTTCGTAGTGATGAGTCGAGCTGGCGATTCGCTCTGACTTTTCTCCGCAAGCGGCGAAAAGAAGCACCCCGCCAAGGGCCAGCGCAATTCCTGGCGCGAAAATGGCAAGATCGGGTGAGCGCCGGAAGAATCGAGAGTTCAACATGGTCCACTATGGCACCGGAAATCTTCCCAAACATTGACCTGAATCAAAGCTTCGCTGCGCACATCGCCTCAAACTGCCTCTTATGAGAAACAAGTTCAGCATCCCACTTTCCATCCTTGGGCTTGGTTGTAGCGCCCTTCTGTTTTCGATCTCGGGTTGTTCCCGCGCGCCTGAGGCGCCGCCCAAAGAGGTGAAAATTACAGCGGATGACAAGATGAAGTACGACCTGACGGCCTTCGAGGTGAAGCCCGGTCAGAAAGTGTCCGTCACCCTAACGAACGTGGGAACGTCGCCGAAAGCGTCGATGGGGCACAACTTCATCGTCCTGAAGCAGAACACGAATGTGCAGAAATTCCTCGACGACGGTTCGATGCACGCGGCGCAGGATTACATCGCTCCGGAGTTCGCCACCTCCGTGATCGCGAACACCAAACTGCTCGGGCCGGGTGAGAGCGACACCGTGACTTTCACCGCGCCTTTTGTCCCGGGCGACTTCGTCTTTCTCTGCGCGTTCCCCGGCCATTACGCCAGTGGCATGCACGGGATCATGACCGTAAAGCAGTGATTTTTGCTGGTCGCTAAAACCACTTACTCAAAATGAAAACGAAACCGCACCAATTCATCACAATCATCGCCCTGAGTCTGTCTATCGTCGCCTTCAACGGCTGTAAGAAAGAGAGCGACAGTCAGACGAAGTTAAGCAGCGAAGACGCGGCCAATGCGCAAGCCTCCTACGTCCCGCCGGGACAGAAGGATGAATATTATCTTTTCTATTCTGGCGGCCATTCCGGTCAGGTTTTTGTCGCGGGAATCCCATCGATGCGGCATATCGTCACCATCCCGGTCTTCTCGCCCTCCTCAGGCACCGGTTATGGCTACGATCTGGCCACGAAGAAATTGCTCGGGGATTACACGTGGGGTGATGTCCACCATCCCGGCCTCTCGCAAACCGACAGCGAGTATGACGGTCGCTGGCTCTTCGTGAACGACAATGCCAACAACCGTGTCGCGCGGATCGATCTGCGCGACTTCAAGACGAAGGAAATTCTCGGCCCGATCCCGAACTCGATGGGAAACCATGGCTCCTCGTTTGTGACTGAGAACACGGAGTATATCCTCGTCGCGACGCGTTTCTCCGTGCCCCTGCCAAAAGGGCGCGTCGCCGATCCGAAGGATTATGCGACGCAATTCAACGGCATGGTGAGTGGGATCAAGGTCGATCCGAAGACGGGCAAGATGTCGGTCGGCTGGCAAATCCTGACCCCGCCTTTCGACTGGGATCTGGGTTCCACCGGCAAAGGTCCGAGCAGTGGCTGGGCCTTCTGGACTTCCTATAACTCCGAGATGGCGCACACGGTGCTCGAAACCAACGCTTCGCAGAAAGACCGCGACCTCTGTGCCGTGGTGAATTGGCGTGCCGCAGAAAAAGCGGTGGCCGATGGAAAGACTACCATGATGGGCGGTGTGCCGGTGATCGATCCGGCGAAGACGCCGGGGGTTCTCTATTTCGTCGCCATCGCCAAATCACCCCACGGAATGGATGTCGACCCGACCGGCAAATGGGTTGTCGCCGGCGGCAAACTGCAACCGACGACGACGGTGATCAACTTCGAGAAGTTGAAGCACGAGATCGAGGAAAAAGATTTCGACGGGGATTTCAGGGGCATTCCGATCGTGAAGCACGACGACGTCGTGGAGGGCGAAGTGCCGGTCGGCCTCGGCCCATTGCACACGCAGTATGACGGGTTGGGCAACGCCTACACTTCCCTCTTCATCGACTCTCAGGTCGCAAAATGGAAATTGCCGCCGTGGAGCGATGAAGAAAAGAAGGACCTGACCAAGGTCGTGCTCGATAAAATCCCGGTGCACTGGAACATCGGTCATCTGGTCGTGGGGGGAAGCGACACGAAGCATCCCTACGGGAAATGGCTCGTCGCGATGAACAAGCTCTCGAAAGGTCGCCATCTCAGCGTCGGACCCGCCCAACCGGAGGACAGCGAGTTGATCGATATCACCGGCAAGAAGATGAAGTTGGTTTATGAGACTTTTACCGACCCGGAACCGCACTTCGCGCAAATCCTGAAGGCAGACAAGATCAAGCCGATCGAAGTTTATCCGAAGGATGAAAGCAAGGATCCAAACGCGGTTTGGGACGCGGCCCAGACCGGCCAAACGCGCAAGGGCAACGAAGTCATCGTCAAACTCACCGCCATCCGCAGCCGTTTCGTCCCGGATCGGATCGACGCCAAAGTGGGCGACACACTGACCGTCCACGTCACTAATATCGAGCAATCGGCTGACATGATTCACGGCTTCGGGTTGGTCGAGAACAACATCAACATCACGATCGATCCCGGCGAAACGAAAACGCTCCAGGTGAAACTAACGAAACCGGGCGTGTTCCCGTTTTATTGCACCAACTTCTGCTCCGCGCTCCACCAGGAGATGCAGGGTTACCTTGTGGTGAAGAATGAAGGGGCCGCCGAGGCTCCGAGCGAAGCGGTCAATCCGGCGACGCTGCCACCCCGGCCGGAGACCGATGCTGCGGATGGTGAACCGGCGGTGCCGGCGGACTCCTTGCCGGCAGTTCCGGGGACCACGCCGCCTCGCCTGCCGAACGCTTCGCCCGCTCCGACACCCTAGCCAAGGATGCAGCCCGCGCGTGCTTCGCCGCGCGCGCGGGTTCCCGGCCTCGGGAGGAAATTATGACCACATTTCTGAATCGGGAATTTCGGTTCCTGCACAACTCACTCAATCTCTGGTCGCGCCTCTTGCTTTTAGCGGCGGCGATTTCAGTCGCGGTTTCCGTTCTCTTCCCGCTCTGGAAATTGTACCTCGTCGCGCCGCAATATTCCGATGGCCTGACGATGCAAATCTACACCTATAAAATCCATGGCGGTGGCATCGAGGGGAACGACATCAACGAAATCAACAACCTCAATCACTATATCGGGATGAAGAAGATCGATCAGGCTGATTTCACCGAGATGCAGATCATGCCCTTTATGTTTGGTGTTTTTATTCTGCTCGCCCTGCGCGCGGCCGTCTTTGGCGAGATGAAAAACGTCATCGACCTTTTCGTCCTCGCCTCCTACTTCGGCGCCTTTTCGATCGGCGCGTTCTATTACCGGCTCTATTGGTACGGGCACAACCTCGATCCGCGTGCGCCCATGACGATCAAGCCTTTCACGCCGCTCATCTTCGGCACACAGAAGATCGCGAACTTCACGCAATCGAGTTACCCGGAGCTGGGGACTTATTTGCTCTGGGTCTTCATGGCGCTGCTCGTGCTGGCCGTTTGGTTTTCGCGCAAGGAAAAGGTGCTCGCGCTATGAGGTGGTGCATCTTTCGCTTCGTTCCGTTCGCGCTCTTGGGCCTAACGACATCTGCTTTAGCGCTCACGCTGCAAGAGCAAATCGATGCCGCCCAGCCTAACGAAACCATTATGGTCCGTGGGGCGCGTTTCGGTCCAATCACGATCAGCAAACCCCTTCGCCTGATTGGAAAACCAGGCGCTGAGATTCGCGGCAACGGCTCCGGCAATGTCGTTACCATCGAGGCCGATGGTGTCACCGTACGCGGATTCCGCATTACCGGCTCCGGTCTGCGGTTATCCGATGACAACGCGGCCGTCTTCGTCGCCGGCAATCGCGCCGCGATCGAGGACAACGTGATCGAGGAATCGCTCCACGGCGTCTATCTGAAAAAAGTGCGCGAATGCCGTGTCGTCGGAAATCGCATTCGCGGCAAAACGACACTGCTCACTTCGACCAGGCCGATCGAGCAAACACTCACTGCCGGCATCGGCGAGCTCTGTGAAGTGCCGCTGAACGAAAACGAGCGCGGCAACGGCATTCACCAGTGGAACTGCGAAAACAATTTCATCTCCGGCAATGAGATCAGCGACACGCGCGACGGCATCTATTTCTCCTTCACCAATCACTCGCGCACCGAGCGCAACCGGGTGCACCATGTTCGCTACGGCCTGCACTACATGTATTCCGACAACAATATCTTCGAGAGCAACACCTTCTCGGAAAACGCCGCCGGCGCCGCCGTCATGTTCTCGCACGACATCCTCATTCGCGGCAACCAGTTCACCGACAACCGCGGCTCACGCGCCTACGGCATTCTCTTTCAGTCGGACGAGCGCGTGCGGGTCGAAGGCAACGTCATTCGCAACAACGCCGTCGGGCTTTCCTTTCAGCAGGCAATTGCTTTTATCGTTAGGGGAAACGACGTTAGCGGCAACTACATCGGTCTGCGTTTCTACGGAAACTCCGACCGCAATTCCTTTACCGAAAATCGCTTCGCGCAAAATCTCCATCCCGTCGACGCCGCGGGCGCGGGGACGGATAATCGCTGGGCGGTCAACGGCGTCGGCAATTTCTGGAGCGGCCAGGAGACCTTCGATTTGAATGGCGACGGGATTAACGATTTGCCGCATCGGGAGCTGGACCTTTTCGGCGCGCTCCGGCGCGATCTTCCGGCGATCGCGCTGCTTTCCGGCAGTCCGGCGGTCACCCTCCTTCGTTTCGCCAATGAGCGCGCCGCCATTCCTGGCCTGGCCTCGATCGAAGACCCGGCGCCGTTGACCACGAATTTTTGGACGATCCGCGCGCAACGCGCGGCGCGAACCGCCATGCCTAACGAGAAATGAACGTTTTTACGAAACGCGCCGCGCCAGATTCCGGGGAGCGCACGCGCCCTCGCGTGTCCGCCAGTCGGACGGACTCGTCCCGTGGCGAGCTGGTTTCGGCGCCCTCGCCGAAACGAACTTTCGAATCCAGTTCGACATGATTGTCGCGACAAACCTTATCAAAAGCTACAACCGCAAGAAGGTTCTGTGCGGCCTTTCTTTGCAAGCGTCCCCGGGTGAGATCACGATGCTCGTCGGCGCGAATGGCGCGGGCAAAAGCACGACAATGAAAGTGCTCGCCGGCCTCGCCGCAGCCGATGGCGGCACAGCTTTCGTCGCCGGGCACGACGTCAGGCGGGCGAGGCGGCAGGCGCAGCGCGCGCTTAGTTACCTGCCACAAAATCCCGATTTTCATCCACGCCTCACCTCTCTTCAGGTCCTCGAGTTTTATCGGAGCCTGCGCGGCGGAAATCGGGAACGGGTTTCGATCGTTCTCGAACAACTTGGCCTAACGAATATAGCCGACGAACGAACAGAAACGCTCTCCGGGGGCCTGCGACAGCGGCTCGGAATTGCGCTTTTGCTCCTGCCGGATGCGCCGGTGCTTCTGCTCGACGAGCCGGGTCTGAGCCTCGATCCCGGCTGGCGCAACCGGCTGCGGGAAATTCTGAATGACGAAGCGGCGCGCGGAAAAACCGTGCTCATGGCCACCCACCTGATCGCGGAATGGAACGGCGTTGCGCACCGTTGTTTGCTTTGTCACGAGGGCCGGATTGAGCGTGAACTCGATCCCAATGATCTGCCTAACGATTTCGACGATTTCGGGGAATGCGTGAGCCCTGCTCTGAGGAGCGGTCGCCGCGGCGGACCCGGTTTCGGCGCCCGCGTCGAAACCGTCTTCGCTCGAACGCCAACGAAAGTTCGCGATGGCGAGGCGCCATCGCCCGCACGCGAGGCGCGTGCGCTCGCCAGATGAACGCGCGCACCGCCAACCTGAGGCAAAACGTCATGCGTCCGCTCGAAGCCGTGACCGTGCGCGAACTTCACGCCGCCATTCTCAACCGTTACTTGCAGGTCTTTTGCGTGGTCGCGCTGACGGGCGGGGTCGGCGCGGCGCTTTTCCCCGAAACGGGCGACGGCGCGTTGCTCTTACTCCTGCAAATGACGCTCTATTTCGTCTCACTCTTTGCCTTGCTCATCGGGACGAGCAGCGCTCGCGCGGAGAGTCAGGAGTGGCCGCTTCTTTTCGCGCAACCGATCCCGCGCCCGGCTTTGCTGCTCGGAAAATTCATCGCGCTCACCCTCATGTTCGCGGGTCTGCTGGCCCTCTGCTTTTTGCCTGCGCTCTTCGTCAGGCCGGCCGATGCCACGTTGCTTGTTCTCTACGGCCACGCGCTCACGCTCGCGGCCACTTTTGTCGCGCTCGGGCTCGGCGCTGGATTTCTCGCACGCGACCGGGTGCAGGGTTTGGTCTTGGGCGTAACGGCGTGGCTTCTCTTCCTCTTCGGCCTCGATTTGCTCGCACTCCTCCTCGCGCGTTCCTCTTTGCTGCAACGCCTGCCCGACCTTTGGGCCACGCTTCTCATGTTGAATCCACTCGACGCGTTTCGCATTCACGCGCTCTTCGCGATGGAACGAATTCCCGCGGAAGGCGCGGGCCAAACCAGCCTAACGAGCTTATGGCTGGCGCATAGTGGTCTCTGGTTCGTCATCATTTCAATCGCATGGATGGGTGCGCTCCTTGGTTTTAGCGCGAAGCGGCTCAATCGCTGGGAGGAATAGGAATGCCGGCTGCCTTTAAAAGACTCGATGTTCGCCCGCTCATTGCCCGGGGAGGCGAACCGTTTTCGAAGATCCGTGTCTCCGTCGATGCCTTAAAGACCGGCGAAGGATTGATTGTGATCGCGCCTTTTCTTCCTTCGCCCTTGATTGAGAAGTTAAAGAGCGAAGGCTTCCGCTCCGAAGCGCACCATCAACCCGACGGCGCCTGGGCGGTGAATTTTTGGCGGGAGCCGTAGCGCGATCGACGGCCGGCCCTCCGACACCGACATCAGCATCAAAATGACTCACCGCCTTGGCGTTTTCCAGATAGTCTAAAGTTATCGGTTCGATTAACTTTGAGTCCTCGTCAATCGGAGTGTCGACGGTAGGTTCCTTTCATGAATCCGATTGATTACTTACTCCTCGGGGCCCTCGCGGCCGGCGCGCTTTACACCTTCTATCGACTTTTTGTGGGCTATGCGGTCACCCGCTGGCACGGGGTTGAACGAGCGGCGGACGTCGCGGAATACCCCAAACCGTCGCGAACCGAAAACGCGGTGCCGGATTTCAAACGCTGAAGAGAGGGTTAGCTCGCTTCTCTCTCGGAATCGGGCAGGCGAAGCGCCCGCCCTACAATTTCCGCGTCGGACGGCCTTTTGACGCCCAGTCTGAGACTGGGGTCGTCATTTCATAAATCGCAGAGCGCTCGCCGACTAAGAAGATATTCTCACATTTGGCGCGACTCTCGCCCGCCTCCCGTTAGGATTGTCGGAATGGCGATCGAGACGGGAAAATTCAAACAGCTCGTTACCGAGAATACGCTGCGGAGTTGTCAGCTTTTCATGGGGCTGGCTGCCTGCGATGTCTCGGCCATCGCCGCCTTTGCCATTCCAAAGCAACTCGCGAAGGGCGAGTATTTGTTTCACGAAGGCTCGCCCTCGGAAGGTTTCTACATCGTGCAGCGCGGCGGAATTAATGTGCACCGCGAAAGCGCCGCGGGGAAGGAGCAGGTGATCCATCTTTTTCGGCCGATCGAATCGTTCGCCGAGGCGACCCTGGCGACCGATGACGGCTATCCCGCGAATGCGCGGGCGGTGGAGGAAACCACCGTCCTCCTCATTCCGAAAATCGATTTCATCGAACTGCTGCGGCATCGGCCGGAGCTCGCGCTCCGCATGCTCGCCTCGATGAGCCAGCATCTGCGCGTGCTCGTCGGGTTGCTCGACGATCTCACCTTGAAGGATATGGAGTCGCGCCTCGCCAATTGGTTGCTGAAACGTTGTCCACGGCCTTTGCCTGACGACTCCGTCGTCATCCAGCTCGACCGGACGAAGCGCGTCCTCGCCGCCGAGATGGGTGCGACGAGCGAAACCCTTTCGCGCACCCTGGGGAAGTTTCGCGATCAAAAGCTGCTCCAGATCAAAGGCAAGACTTTGACGGTGACGAGGCCGCGCGCGCTGCAAAAGCTTCTCCAGAGCAACCTCGGCGAGTTGTAGGTTCTTGCCGCGCGAAGAATTCCTGGAAACCTTGATCTTGATCAAGGTGGGCCGGCACGCAGCGCATAAAGTCCGGTGTGAACCGACTGCGAGCCGAATGAAATTCGAGATTCCGGAGCCGCTGCGGTTACGGGAAGAAGCGATCTGCACGGCCTTGCGGCGCGCCGCCGGGGCGGGCGGCGAGACGGGGGAAGCCGCGGAGTTACTCGAAGCCATCCTCCTCCCGCATCTCGAAAAAGAGCGAGCGGACGTGTTGCAGCCGCTTGGCCTTTTGCCGCGCCTCGCGCGCGGCGAGGTCAGCTCCGAGATGGCCGACGTGCTTCCCCAAATCGACCAGCTGAAACAGGACCTTCACGGTCTGCAAGTGGAACACGCGACCCTTCTCTCCGCTATAAAACGGTTCGTCGCCGCGGCCCGGGAAGAAGGAAAAGCGCAGCAGGCCCGGTTTGCCGAGCGACTGCTTTTTCGGGCCTGGCTCGATGAGTCGGTCTTTACCCCTTTGACGATTGTCATCGGCGATTATCTGAGG
>JBBQHV010000030.1:0-11689 GCA_038324295.1 Chthoniobacterales bacterium | reverse complement strand
ATAAGAAAAATGCTCCGCACTCTCTTCGGGCGTTTGCGTGACGACGCGAACTTCATGTCCGGCCGCGACGAACTCTTGCGCGAGCAAAGCGCCGACCGTTTCGATCCCGCCGATGCTCGGCGCGAAAGCATGCGAAGAGATGAGAATTTTCAAGGGTTACGAATAATCGTTCCAGACGGTTCGGAGCATTTGCCCTCGTCTGGCCAGTTTGTCTCTGGCGTTGCTGCTGAAGGGGAGTCGAAAAACGAGCAGGATCGACTCGAGACAATGGCGGAGGAAGAGCGCCGGTTTGAGGAGAAGATCGCGATTGCCGCGATACCGTTTCAAGAGGCGCAGCCGGCTGCGATGAAACTCGATGACGCGATTGGCCGACCAGGCGGATGATTGTTGCAGATTGTCGTGCACGACCGCGGTGGAATCGATCACGGCCATTTTCCATCCCAAAGCGGCGCCGCGCCACGCCCAATCGAGATCGCTGTCGGAAAACGGGAACGACTCGGCGTCGAAGCCGGCGGTCGCTTCCCAGGCCTCGCGGCGAATGAGGAGCGGGCTAGTGAAGATCACGTCGCAAGTCCGCCAACGCACCATTCCCGAAGTTTGCCAGGCGGAGTCGTTAGGCTGGTCGAGTTGGCAAAGGGCGGAAAGATTCAGGCCGAGGCCGAGAGAAAAATAAGTCGGGAAGCGCGTGCCGTAGCCGCAGAATTCTCCGTTGTGCCGGCGCACGCTAAAGCCGGCGGCGCCCAGTTCGCGTTCCGCTTGCAGGAGCGACACGGCGTCAAGGATCGGCGCGGCCGACGCGAGCCAGTTATCGGTCTCGTAGAGAAAGAGCCAGCGACAATCCGGGAAGCGCGCGAGAGCGGCGCTGCTCGCGGCGTTGACTCCGTCGCTAAAGGAACCCTTTCCGGTTGACGATCGGATGATGGAAAGATGATCCGCCGGGTTCGCCTCGCGCCACTCTTCGAGAAACTCGCTACTCCCGTCGTTCGAGCCGGCTTCGAAGACGATGATGGCGGAAGCAAACGGCGCGGTCCTTAGCGCGGTCGCGAGGGAAGAGACGGCGCGCTGCAAAAGCTCCCGGCGATTAAACGAATTGATGATGGCGACGAATTCAACGGGCGCCTTTGCGGGATCGTTCATTTTAGCTCACGGATTGCCGCAGGACCGTCGCGATGCTTTCCGCGAGGTGGGCCGAGGAAGCGTTGCGTCCATACCAATCGTAAATTGCCTGAGCGACCGGTACGCGGTCCGCGGCGCCCGGCAGGTTCGCGAGCGTGAACGGGCCCGGCAACCTGTCGTCGTCGAGCGCGATCGGCGACCCGGGCGCGGGAAAGACCGGGATAACCGCATGCGCGCAGTAGGCGGCAAAGGCGGTCGATTTAAGAACAGCGGCGGTCGGAACATCCGCGTGCGTGAAATAATCGATCCAGCCAAAAGCGCAGGAAGCCAGGATATCGGAGGCGACCTTCGCGTCAACGTTAGGCAAATAATGCGCGTCATCGAGCTGCTGCCGCAACTCCGTGCACTCCGCGCCGCCGACGACGAAGAGT
Organism: Chthoniobacterales bacterium; assembly: GCA_038324295.1. GTDB lineage: Bacteria > Verrucomicrobiota > Verrucomicrobiia > Chthoniobacterales > UBA10450 > Palsa-1392. The sequence goes on along the minus strand of JBBQHV010000030.1, from coordinate 10,142 downwards.
TCGACCTTTCCCGGGACCGCGGCGAGAAACGAGCGGAGCGAGCGCCGGACCAATTCCGTGCCTCCGCAAATCACCCAGCGCTGCGGATCGCGCGCGGCGATTTGGTCCGGCGAAAGGGCGGGCTCGCCAAAATTGGAAACGACCGGCCTAACGATAACGCGAGCGGCGGGCGCGAGTTGATGCAGTTGCTCGGCGAGCGTGGCGCTGCTCACGATGCAGGCGGTCGAACGTTGCGCGAGCGCGCGGGCGATCCGCTTTTGCAGCGGTCGCAGCCAAAAAGCGCTCTGCCGCCACGAACCCGAAGCATAAAGTTCGTGGAAGATGGTGATGAGCCGGCCGCCGGTGAGTTGCTGGATACGATCCAGTTTTTTCGGAAGCCACCAGGGCACGCCGCGCGGGTGGTAGCCGTAATTCACGTAATGCAGGACGATGGCGGTGGCAGGATGTCGCCGCCATTCCTCGTCGGAGATGGCGCTGAGCGGCGAAAGAATGTCGGTTCCCTTCGCGGGATGAGCGGCGATGAATGTCGTTTCCGCCCCGCTCGTCTGCCGCAAACCTTTAGCGAGAGTCTGTGCGTAGTCGCCGACGCCCTCGCGGCTGCCGGGCGCTCGTGGAACGATCTGCAGGATGGCCCTGGGATTTTTCATGCGTCTCGCCCTAACGAATCCAGGCCGACCTGATATCGCCGGATCGTGGCGGCGGCGATCTGGCTCCAGCGATAGTCCTGCGCGATCCCGAGGCAGGCCGCGGCGAGTCTTTCGTATTTTTCCAAGGGCAGCGCGAGAATCTCGGAAGCGCGCGCGGCCATCGCCGCAGGATCGCCCGGCGGAGTCAGGAGCCAGCTGCTTTCCGGGGCGAGAATTTGCTGCGGACCCGCGACATCGTAGGCCACCGTCGGGAGACCGGCCGCGAGTTGCTCGATAACGGCGAGACCAAACCCTTCAACGTAGCTGGGGAAAAGTCCCAGCGTAGCATCGGCGAGGAGAGCCGGCAGATCGGCTGCCTGGTAAGTGGGCAGGCAGGTGATACGTTTCGCCTGGTCGCAGCCCAGGTCGGCGTGGACGACTTCATCGCTCACCATCGTGCCGAGAAAAACGAATTCGACGGCGGGATGGCGCGCCCAGATGCCCTGCATGATTTGCGCCCAATCGCGCGAGCCCTTGCGCAGACTCCACATCCCGATGAAACAAATTTTCTGGCGCAGGAGACGTTCGGCCGGGGGAACGGCGGCGCGGGCGAGCGCTTCGCGAAACCGATCGCTCAAGCCGTAGGGTTGGACAACGGCGGGAGCGGAAAGGACCGGATCCGACTCGAGGGCGCGACTCTCGCTTTCGTTAGGCACGTTGATCAGGTCGCAGACGCGGACGGAAGCCTCGGCTTGTCTCCAGAGATGCCGGGCGACGAGGCCGTGGAAGATGCGGCCGAAAAACCGGCCTTTCGGTTGGTCCGGCCAACGGGTGCGCGAGAGCCGCAGAAAATCTTCGTAAAGCCGATAGAGCCCGACGGAACGCGCGACGAGGAGGCCGCGATAGCCAAGCGATTTCTTGCTGAAGGGAAGGGTGCCAATGAGGCAATCGATCACGTCGAAGCGCGCGCCGTGCCGGCGGACGAAGGCGGCGGCGCGATAGGGGAAAAGCGCGGTCCGCAAAGTGGAGCGGACGTTCGAGGAGGTGGGTGCGGGAAAAGCGTCGGTCAGGCAGAATTTTTCCACGACATGGCCGGCCCGGGTCCACTCTTCCGCGAGCTCGATCCAGACCCGGGCGGCGCCGAGGCGCGCATCCCACGGGAGATTCACGATCGCCAAAATGCGCAACGGTTTTGGGCTCTTTTCCATTGCGCTCAGAGGGTCGTCCAAAACTTGTGCCGGACCGGATTCACATAATGGCGCGCCGCAAGCCGGCGGCCGGCGTAGCGGTCGGGATAGATAAACTGGTCGTCCAGCTGGAGAAGATATTTCGCCGGATCGAGCGGGGCGGCGCCGTTCGCGTGCATCGCGAGGTGGACGATGGTCTGGTTGGTAAAGAAAGTTGGTTCGCCCTCCAGTTCCTCGTAACGCTGCATGCCTAACGACCAATCGAGCGGGCGAAAGAGGAGGAGAAGGCCGGAATTAACGGGGCAGAGCGACTCGCTCGGATCGCGATAAAGGCGCGCGTCGTCCGAACCTGTCTGGCAATCGGGCAGGTAATAAGCGGGCACGTCGCGCGCGCCAGCGAGGCGGAGCAGATCGGAAGCGCCGGCAAAAAAGAGCACGTCGGAATCGACATAGAGCGCCGGTTCGCGGCCGCGGGGCAGCGACATGATCAGGCCCAGTTGTTTGCCCATCGGATAAGTCGTGACGTAACGAAGAAATTTCTCCGGCAGATGCGATGGGAGAGATTCACCGGCCGGGCGAACCGAGACAACGGGATCGATCGCGCGCAAGAGCTCAAGGCTGCGCTCAGAATGGGATCCATCGGAGACCACCGTATAACTTTTCGGCCGGCCGGCGTGACGGAGAAACGAGCGAATCGACCGCACTTGCTCGGGCAGCGACGCTTCATTGGAATAGGCGAAGACCGCGATCGGGATGGAACGCGGCGCTCTCACGGTGCGCCGAGTGAGCGCGGGGAGAGCGGCGCGGTAGGCTTTCCGGCGCCAGTCGCCTTCGAGGCGCGCGAGGTGATAACCAAAGTTAGGCAATCGCATGAGGGCGCTCCTGCACGCGGAATCCGTGGACGCTCAACCCGATGTTAAGGAGCAGACTGGGGAGGGCGGAGAAAAGGTTAAAAATGAGAACGCCGCTGACGCTGGAAAAATCGACGAAGGGAATGAGCGCGAGCTGGGTCGCGAGGGTGAGGGGAATGTAAAGCCACGAGCCGGTGATCCAGGCGCGGGAAGCGTTCAGCGTCCAGAGGGTGCTCGCGACCATGTTAAGGACGGCGCCACCGACCATGAAGAGAAGGGGGCGCTGCAAATGGGCGTAGTGCGGACCGAGAACAAAGAGAAATTCGTTAGGCAAAAAGACCGCCCCGGCGAAGACAAAGAGACTGAAGAGGATGACGCCGCCGACGATCCCGGCGTAGAGCAGCCCGAGGCGTCGCCGTTCCTGACAGCGGGCAAAGGCGGGCGCGAAGATGTTGGCGAGGAGGCTGCCGAGAACGGTGAAAATCATGGCGAGCCGGCCGAGGGCGCCGACCTCCGCGACCGAACCGGCATGAAGCGCGAAGAAGCTGATCAGGAGGATGGTGATTTGTCCCTGGAGGCAGAAGAAGATCGCATTGGGCGCCTGTTTCCGAATGAAACCCAGCATTGCTCTGCGGTCCTCGGGATTCTCCGGCGCGTTTAAATCGACCACCCCGGCGGCGTAACGGCGCAGGAGTCGGTATTGAAAGAAGAGCGTCCCCGCCCCGACGAGTGCGGCCGCGCCGGCATTGAGAAAAGTGAAGGCGAGGATGACGAGGATGCCGAAGCGAACGAGCGAACCGGAAAAATCGATGATCTGGATTTGCCGGATATCGGAGCGCAGCCGGGGAACGACCTCGAGGATGCCGAGGGAAAGCTGAGCAAACAATCCGGCCAGGACCGCGCCGATCAAAAGGACTGTGTAAAGAAGTGAGGCGCCGTTCTTGACGAGCATGAAATAAAGCAAGGGGGTGACGGCGAGGACGGCGAGCGAGCCGAGGCTGCGGCGCAACCGCAACCCGGTGCTGACCAATTCGCCGAAGCGACTCCCATCCTGCCAGACCCGGCCGCCGATCGAGACCATCCCGATGCTGATGCCGATATCGGCGAGGACGTTGAGCGTGCCCTGCATCGTGTTCGCGATCGTGAAGAGGGCGTATTCCGACTGTTCCATCCGCCTCACGAGCAGGATGCCGCTGGCGAAACCGATCAGTTGCACGGCCGCCTGGACGGAAGCGAAGCGGCCGACGCGCTGGGCAAACTGGAAGGCGCGCGCCGAAGCTGTCGCCGCGGGCGCTGACCCCGGCTGCGCAAGCTTGGTCTCCATCGCACCGGACCGGGGTCACCACCCCCGGCTACAACTAGACGTGGTGGCTCTTTTCCCTCTCGGCGCGGAGCGACTCTTCCAGGCTGGTCGGAGGGGGCGCAGGCGACTCGGGCGGGGTGTTGTAATACTCGGCGTATTGGTAGTAATAATACTCCGGCAAAGAGGTATCCACGTAGTTGAGAATAACGCCCGGGACATTGACCTGCCGGTTATAGAGCAGTTCCAGCGCCTTCTTCGTTAGGCGAGCGGAAGTGTAGGAGAGGCGGACGACGAAAAGAGTCGCGTCAATCTTGGGCGCGAGGCTGGTGGTGTCGTCGGCCGCGAGGACGGGCGAGCTATCAATGATGATGTAGTCGTAGTGATTGTAGATGTCCTTAAGGAAGGCATCGGTCGACTCACGGAGGAGATGCTCGCTCGGCTGGGAAATGGTGTTGCCGCGCGGGAGGACGAAGAGGCTGGGATGCGAAGTCGGGATGACCACCTCGCGCCAGTTCACTTCCTGTTTCAGAACTTCGGAGAAGCCGATCTTGGAATGGATCTCGAAGGCCTCGCGGAGCGCGCCGCGGCGGAGATCGCCATCGATCAGGAGAGTCTTCGCGCCGGAGAGAGCCATGGTGATGGCGAGATTCGAGGAGATGGTGGACTTGCCTTCGTTAGGTACAGCGCTCGTGATGAGGAGCGTCTTGGGCCGGGGCCCTTCACAAGGCATGAAGAAGATCGAGGAGCGGACATTGCGATAGGACTCGGCGAAGATATGACGCGCGTCGTCCGGCTGCAGGAGGGTGACTTTGCCCTTGGTTTTCTCCTTCGGAATCTGGCCGAGGATGTTCTCGCTGAAGTGATGCTGGAATTCGCTGAAGGAAGCCATCCGGTCATCGATCCGATCGAGCAGAAGAAGAATGGCGAGACCGGCGAAAGCGCCGAAGCCGAAGCCAATGAGAAGACTCTTGAGCATGCCCGGGCGAACCGAGACCGGGGTGGTGGCGCGCTCCATGATGCCGACCTGATCGCCGCCGTCGACGACCTGCGAGACGTTCACGTCCTTCAAGCTGCCGGTGAGACGATCGTAGAGTTTCTTTTGCCGATCGACCTTATCTTTGATTCGGTTGAACTGAGCGAGACGCTGGCTAAGATCGAGCGCTTTCGTTTCCCACTCCGCGATGCTCGACTTCAGATTTTCCATCTGTTTGCCGATCGATTTACGCCGGGTTTCGAGCTTCTCGACGGCGTCTTGACGATAAAGCTGGATGAGATTCTCCTGTTGGTCGATCTGATCGTTCAGCTTGATGATTTTTGGATGCTTCGGCCGCAAATCCTTGGAGAGGGTGTCGCGCTGCGCCTTCAAGAGCTGGACGGCCTGCTTGGCCTTGAGGTAATCGCCTTCCGGCCCGACATCGGCAAAAGGCATCCCTTCTCTCGGCGCTGGGCTGCCGTTCGTGGCGACGCTTCCCGTGACCTGCTGACGATCGAGGTTTTGATCGAGATCGAGCAGACTCAGCAAGTCGTGTTCTGTTTTAAGGCGGGCGTACTCCTGATTGAGTTTAACGAGATAGGCGGCGGCGCTGTTCCCTTCACCCTGAAGCAGACCGATGTTGTTTTCCTTCTGATACTCCAGCATCTCGTCTTCTCCGCTGCGCAAATCTTTCTCGACCTGGATGAGCTGCTCGGTGATGGCAGTGGTGACGTGGCTGCCTTCATCGGCGCGCATCCCTTTCTTCACATCGAGATACTTTTGCATGACCGCATTGAGAAAGGCCTGCGTGTAATCCGGTGTCCCGCCGACCGCTTCCAGCTCGAAGATGGAAGTGCGCGGCCGTTGCGAGACGGAGATGGTTACCTTGGAGGCGGGCAATTCCGGATGGGTCGCGCGGACCTGCGCCTCGGCTCCCTGCCGCGCTTCGTCGCTTTCCATGAGCTGGATCTGGGTGCCGTAAAAGTTATTGGTGTCTTCGCTGTAAACCGCGTTCTGACTCAGGTTGAGTTTGCCCGCGACCATCATCTTGCTTGTGGAAAGAAAGGCGTTAGGCGCCTGGAAGATCATCCACGCTCCGACAAAGAGACCGAGGCAAATCGTCAGGACGGGGATCCACCAACGACGCAGGAGAAGCGCCTTGTAGCGGTGAATGCGAGTGATGATCGCGGTCGTAATCGACGCGGGCGTGGAACGCTCAAGAGCCGGTGCTTGCATAGTTAGAAATTGACCAGCCGTTGCGGCACGTAGATCTGGTCGTCCGGCTGCAGCACGACGTCTTCCTCGGTATGGCCGCGTTCAATGACGTTCTTGAGGTCGACGACGAAGTCTTTTCCGTTCTTGCGCGTCACCTTGACTTTGCGCTTGTCGGCGAAATCGCCGAAGCCGCCGGCCCGGATGATCGCCTTGCTCACGGTGTAAGTCTCATCCGGCGGAATGTCCTGCGGGCCCTGGGCTTTGACCGCGCCGTAGACGTAGATCTTGCCGCGCGATTTCTCGCTCACCCGGTCGACCGCCAGAATAACGGTGGCGTGATAGTAATATTCCTTCTCGAGCGCAGACTTGATGTTATACGCCAGCTCCTTGCAGGTCTTCCCTTCCGCCGGGACGAGGCCGATATAAGGAACCTCCAATTCGCCGTTGTCGTTCACGCGCAAATGTTGCGACTCGCCATCGCGGTCTTCCACGACACGGAAGCTCACGTAGTCATCGGTCCCGAGACGCTTCTTGTCGTCGAGGACGGTCATCGAATTAGTGCGCATGACCGTGTTACTGGCCGTGCTCGGCACGTTCGAATCGACGGCCGAGGCGCGCGGGATCTCGGGAAGCGGGCTGGTGTTATCTTGCGCAAAGGCCGCCTGCCCGGAGAGGAGAGCAAGAGCGGAGAGGCTGCATAAGGCAAGAAATCGCTTCATAAGTGCATCGGATTATCTAGAAACTGTAAGTCCCATCGAGCGAGACGCGGTTCTGTTTGTAGTCGCGCCCGGGCAGATCGGATTGCTTCTGGGTGTATTGGTAACGCAGCCCGAGGGTGACGTGCTGGGTAAACTGATAGCCAAAGGAGATCGCGCCGCCGTAGCGCTGGATGTGTTCGGAGAAAATCCCGCCGGAATCGTCGCCGTCCTCATAGAAGAGCTCGGTCGTGAGCAGGGTGCGATTGATGATATTCCAGGTCGCGGTGTGGCGGACATAATTCAGCTCGATGAAGTTTGAATTGACGCCGAGCTGGGATTCGTGACCGGCTGCGATCGTCTGACTGATGGCGGAGTTGATGCGGTGCGAAAGCAGAACATTCGCGTAGTAGTCACTCCCATCGCTCGAGTCGTTGACGAAACCGCCCTCATCGAAATTGATAAACTGATAACCGGCCGAGACGCGTAGTTTCAGATAGTTGGTCAACTGCGTCTCGACAAACGGCCCAATCGTGTAAGTCGTCGAGTCGTTGAGGAAGTTCTGATCGTAATAGTTGTAGACCGCGGCAGTCTCAATCCCGGCCCCGGTGGTGGTGGTGAGCGCGAAGTAAGCGCTCGCCGTCAATTCCTCGGCGTTACGGTCGAGATAATCGAAGGTACTGGTCGTCGAGATATAGGTGTAATGGTCGTAGCCAAAGGTGAGGACGGCCTTGTTCAAATCCCAGAGGACGGAGATGCCGGCAGTGTTCTCGAAGCGACCGTAATCGACCACGTTACTGAGCTGCAACTCCGCCACCGGATCCTGTTGCAGGGAAAAGCGGTCGTGCAGGTTGATGCGGAAATCCTGCACGAAAATGTCGAAGGAGAGCTGCGAACCGGGTGAAATGAGGACGCCATTAGTGTTGGCGTTGGAGTGATCGAGGTAAAAGGCGTAGCCGATCCCGAGATCGAGCTTGAGGGTATTGAGCTGGGTGACCGGCCAGATGGCGTCGATATTAAACTGCGGCCGGATGATGACGTCACTCTGCTTGTTCGTCTCGGACAGGTTGATGTTGTCGTTGTACTCGATGCCGGTGGTGATGCTGAAGAGGAAGCGGATCGGGCCGACCAGGAGATTATAGGGAATTTGCTCGACCGACTGGCGGCGCGCTTCGGCCGCGGCCTCGCCGGCGAGCGACGGGCGGACGGCGTCCTGCGCCCGGAGGCTCGGAAGCAAAAAGAGAGTTGAGAGGAAAAGCACGATCGCCGTCCGAGAGAGAGCGGTCTTGCAGGGTGTGGAGTGGTTGCTCATAGGTGAGTCAAGCGCGATCTAGGTTAGCAAATGCAGTACCAACTGCAGAGGTGAACAAAACCGAGCCGGGCCGCGGTGTGCGGTCGCGATTCAATTCTGTTCGAAAGAGAAGACGGCATTCTTCTTGTTTGGTGGTTGTGTTCATTGCCGTTAACGGCGGCTTTTTTAACAAGCCCACCCTCCCGGCAGCAAGAGAATTCGCAGACACCGCTCGAGGGCGGATTTCCCTCTCGAACTTTACTGCGGCCGGGCGGTTGATCCTTAGAGGGTTGCGCGGATGGCCTCGAGCTGGCCGGCGGAGCCGAGTTTCTCGTTCTTGTGCGCGATGAAATTCGCATATTCCTCGATGAAAATCTTGCCCGGCGGCCGAAAATCGAACTGCTCGGGATGATCGCGGAAAAACTCGCGATGCACCCGGGTCCAGACGAGCCGGCCGTCGGTGTCGATGTTGACCTTGGTCACGCCGAGCCTGGCCGCGGGGAGGTATTCGTTTTCGTTCACCCCGCGCGCGGAGGGATCGAGTTTTCCCCCGGCGGCGTTGATCCGCTCGACTTCCTCGATCGGCACGCTCGAGCTGCCGTGCATCACGATCGGGGTGCCCGGGATGCGCTTCTGGATTTCCTCGATAACGTTGAAGTGCAGACCTTGTTTGCCTTTGAATTTGTAGGCGCCATGGCTCGTGCCGATCGCCGCGGCGAGGGAATCGCAGCCGGTTTCCCTAACGAACTCGACCGCTTCATCCGGGTTCGTGAGCGAAGCGTGGCCTTCATCGACCTGGATGTCTTCTTCCACGCCGCCGAGCTGGCCCAGCTCCGCTTCCACACTGATTCCTTTTTTATGGGCGCGCTCGACCACCCGCCTGGTGATGGCGACGTTCTCCGCGAAGGACTCGTGGCTGGCGTCGATCATGACCGAGCTGTAGAAGCCCGACTCGATGCAATCATAGCAGGCCTCTTCATCCCCGTGATCGAGATGAACCGCGAAAATGGCCTCGGGGAAAATCTGTTCGGCCGTGCGAATGAGCGCCTCGAGCATCCTCTTGTCGGCATATTTCCGTGCGCCTTTCGAGAGCTGGATGATGAAGGGCGCCTTGCTCTGCATGTTGCCGCGGAAGAGCCCGAGGATCTGCTCCATGTTGTTTACGTTGTAAGCGCCGACGGCGAATTTTCCGTAGGCGACCTGGTAGAGTTGCTTGGTGGTGACGATCATGACCGGAACTGATGATTTGCTGATTGCTAATTGAGGCGTGGCCAACTTATGGCGGGTGCGCCAGTTTCCAATCAGAAATCAGAAGTCAAAATCAGCAATCCCGATCACTCGCCGTTCTCGGCCGCGGGCAACATGACGTTGACCGAAGTGCCGCGCGAGCTGGAATCGATGTCGACCCGGCCGTTGTGATCGAAGACCGTTCGCTTCACGATCGGCAGCCCGAGGCCCATCCCACGCGCTTTGGTCGTGCAGAACGGCGAGAAAATTTTGTCCTTCATCTCGGCGGAAATGCCGTGGCCATTGTCATGCACGGTGACGAGGACGCCGCTGGTGTGGCCTCCATCCCGGATCGGTTTCGCGGAAAGGGTGATCTGCGCTTTCGGCTGGCCGGAGATGGCTTCGGCCGCGTTCGTCATGAGGTGGGCGAAAGCCTCCGCCAAAGCGGTTTCGTCGCCGACGATTTTGGGCAGATCGTCCGGGAGCGCGGTCTCGACGGAGAAGCCGTTCTGCTGATGGCGCGAACGCACCATCTCGACCGCCTTGCTCACGGGCGCGCGCAGATCAAGGGCGCGGAAATTCAATTCCGGCGGATGGGCAAAGTTATTGATCTGGGTGATGCTGCGATCGAGTCGCTCGATTTCCTGGACGACGATCTCGTTAAAGTCGCGGCGAAAATCCGCGTCGTCGAAACGCTCGGGGAGGAGTTGCGCGAAGGTCTTAATCGCGACGAGCGGATTGCGGACTTCGTGCGACATGCTCGCAGCCAGATCG
>JBBQHV010000029.1:0-11749 GCA_038324295.1 Chthoniobacterales bacterium | reverse complement strand
CGAGAGCAGTCTTGCATTCTCCGAGGTGCACCCGAAAATAGCGGCATGAATCCCGAGACCTCTGCACAGGCGGCCTGGGCGAATGTCCGTCATGGCTGGCAGCAGCTCTACGGCGGCTTCGAAGAGATGGGGGTCAGCCTCGAGTGGCACGACTTCAAAACCAGCCAGCCACTTGATTGGGGCGAAAGCTTCCGGCCGCGGAGCGTGGAATTCTGCCTCAACCTCGACGGGCGGGGCGCGATCGGTCACGGCCGGAGCAGGCAGCTCGATTATCTGCCGAGCAGCTCCGGTTATTATGCGATTGGCGACGAGCCGCTCCGGGCCACCCGGCAGGCGAACGATCATCATCGCTTCGTCACCCTCGAATTTTCCCGGGGACATTTGCAGACCCAGCTGGGCGCTTCCGAAGGCGAACTCACTCCCGCGATGCGCGAGATCGTTTTCCCGAAGAAAGAGCAGAGCGTCGTCTCGCAACCGCAGCCGATGTCTGCCGCGCAGCGCGCGATCGTCGCCAGCCTAACGACACCGCCGGTTCCGAAGGCGGCCCAGATTCTCTGGTATCAGAGCAAGGCGATCGAGCTCATGGCCCACTTTCTTTTCGAGCCGAAAGATCCGGAGCTCTTTTGCATGCGTCAGAAAAAAGTGGCGCGCGATCGGGTGGTGCGGACGAAGGAACTGCTCGGGCGCGACCTGGCCAATCCGCCCTCCCTCGAAATTCTTGGGCAGGAAGTTGGTTGCAGCCCGTTTTACCTGAGCCGGATTTTTTCGCGCGAAGTCGGCCTCACGATTCCGCAGTTTCTGCGCAACGCCCGGATGGAACGGGCCGCCGAGCTGCTCCGGAGCGGCCGCTACAACGTGACCGAAGCCGCCACCGAGGTCGGCTACTCGAGCTTGAGCCATTTCAGCAAAGCTTTCTGCGAAACGATCGGGTGCTGCCCGGTCCTCTATCCGGCGGCCAAACACATCGTGCTCGATCGTTAGGCCGGAATGAGCGCAGCGGCCGCCAGCGCCGGAGGCAGACGCTCCGGCTTTTTTCTTTTGCCCACCGCCACCCTCTGGCAGCGCGAGATCGTGCGCTTCTACCGGCAGCGCAACCGCATCATCGGCGCGCTCCTTTCCCCGCTCGTTTTCTGGTTCGTGATCGGCTCGGGCATCGGCTCTTCCTTCCGGGTCGGATCCGCGCCTGGCGGAATGCGTTACCTCGAATATTTCTATCCGGGCACGCTCATTCTCATCATGCTTTTCACGGCCATCTTCTCAACCATCTCGATCATCGAAGACCGGCGGGAAGGTTTTCTGCAGTCGGTCCTCGTCGCGCCGATTTCGCCCGGCAGCATCGTCTGCGGGAAAATTCTCGGCGGCACTACCCTGGCGCTTTTGCAGGGGCTCGTCTTTCTCCTTCTCGCGCCGTTCGTCGGCATCCACATCACGCCGGAGCGGATCCTGGTTTGCCTCGTCACTCTTTTCATCGTCGGTTTTGGCCTAACGGGTCTCGGTTTTCTTGTCGCCTGGCCGATGGAGTCGACCCAGGGTTTTCACGCCATCATGAACGTCTTTTTGATTCCGCTCTGGCTCATGTCGGGCGCGCTTTTCCCCGCGACCAATTCGCATTCCTGGATTTTTTGGGCGGTCTATCTTAATCCTGTGACCTACGGGGTGGCGGCGGTGCGGCGCGCGCTTTACGCGGGCGACCCAGGCGTGCTTCATCTCCCGAGCTACGCGCTTTCCCTCGGGCTCTCCCTCCTCTTCGGGCTGACGATGTACGCGATCGCCTACCTGCTCGTGCAGCGAAAATCTTCATGAAAATCACTCGCGCTCTCATCTCCGTATCCGACAAAACCGGCGTGGCCGGTTTCGCCCGCGAGCTGGCCTCGTTAGGCGTGGAAATCCTTTCCACCGGCGGCACCGCCACCCTCCTCCGGCAGGAGGGAATCGCGGCGCGCGATGTTTCCGATTTCACCGGTTGTCCCGAGATGCTCGACGGCCGGGTGAAAACGCTGCACCCCAAAGTGCACGGCGGGCTCCTCTATCTGCGCGGAAACAAGGCGCACGAAGCCGCCGCTCGCGAGCACGGGATCGACCCGATCGATCTCGTCGTGGCCAACCTTTACCCGTTCGAAGCGACAATCGCGCAGCCCGGGGTGAAGCTGGCCGATGCGATCGAGCAGATCGACATCGGCGGGCCCGCCATGTTGCGGAGCGCGTCGAAAAATTATCAGTCCGTCACCGTTGTGGTCGACCCGGCGGATTATGCTGCGGTGCTCGACGAGATGCATGATCGCAAGGGCGAGACGACGCTCAAATTGCGTGAGCGCCTCGCGATAAAGGCCTTTCTCAAGACCTCCGACTACGACCGCGCCATCGCCACTTTCCTGAACGAGAAACAGGAAACCGAGACGTCGTTCTCACTCTCCCTCCCGCTCGTCAGCCGGCTCCGCTACGGCGAAAATCCGCATCAGACCGCCTCGATTTACGGGACCTTCGCGGAGCATTTTGAAAAACTCCACGGCAAGGAACTTTCCTTTAACAACCTGCTCGACATCACGGCGGCGGCCGATCTGATCGAGGAATTCGCCGAGCCGACGGTGGCCATTTTGAAACACACCAACCCCTGTGGAGTGGCGAGCGATCCGGACCTGCGCGAAGCCTGGATGAAAGCTTTCGCGACCGACAAGCAGGCGCCCTTCGGCGGCATCATCATCTGCAATCGGCCGCTCGATCTGCCGGTCGCGAAAGCGATCAGCGAAATCTTCAGCGAGGTCATTATCGCGCCGGATTTTGCGATCGAGGCCCGCGCCCTCCTCCAGAAAAAAAAGAATCTGCGCCTCATGCGCATGCTCCCGCAGAGTGCGCCTAACGAAAAGCCGGGGCTCGATGTGCGCTCCGTCCGCGGCGGCCTGCTCGTGCAGCAAAAGGACGCGGCCGAGATCGAAGGGATCGAAACCAAAGTCGTGACGAAGCGGCCGCCGACCCGGCAGGAGACCGCCGCGATGCTTTTCGGCTGGCGGGTGGTGAAGCACGTGAAATCGAACGCGATCGTCTACGCGGCGGCGGATCGAACGTTAGGCATCGGCGCCGGCCAGATGTCGCGGGTCGACGCTTCCCGCATCGCCGCCTGGAAAGCGGCGGAAGCGAAGTTGTCGCTCCAGGGGAGCGCGGTCGCGAGTGACGCCTTTTTTCCTTTCCCCGATGGATTGATCGCGGCCGCCGAAGCCGGGGCGACCGCCGCGATTCAGCCGGGCGGTTCGGTGCGGGACAAGGAAGTGATCGCCGCCGCCGACGAGCGCGATGTCGCGATGGTCTTCACCGGCGTGCGCCATTTCCGGCATTAGCTTGAGTGGTCCGGCATACGCGCAATCGTGCCGCTGCGACGAATAGGAGATGAACGCCTGGTCTTGCTCAGGAGCTCTGATTTGGAATTCCTTCTGAATAGCCGGCGCCGGCGTCCCGTCTCTCGTTACACATCCGATTAGACCAAAAATGAAAATGAAATTATCTGCCGTCGCGCTCGCGGCGCTGCTCTTCGCCGGGCTGCCGCTGGCTTCTTCTTCTGCTTATGTTGGCATCTCGGTCGGGATCGCGCCGCCTGTGATCCCGGTCTACGAGCAGCCGTACTGCCCGGCTCCCGGCTACATCTGGACCCCCGGCTACTGGGATTACGCCGATTTCGGTTACTACTGGGTCCCGGGCGTCTGGGTCAGGCCGCCCCGGATCGGCTTCCTCTGGACGCCGGGCTATTGGGGTTATCGCGGCGGCAGCTACGTTTTTAATCAGGGCTATTGGGGCCCGACCGTCGGGTTCTACGGCGGGATCAATTACGGTTACGGTTACGGCGGGCATGGCTACTACGGCGGCGAATGGCGGGGGAATACCTTCGCTTACAACACCGCCGTCAGCCGGGTGGATACCTCCGTGGTCCAGAACACCTATGTGAACAAAAACGCCGTCAAAAACACCGGCAGCCGAGCCGGCTTTAACGGGCCGGGCGGCGCCCAAGCCAAAGCCAATGTGCGGGAGCAAGCCGCCGCAAAGGCCAGGCATGTCCCGGCCACTTCCGCACAACGCTCCCGTGCCGCAGCGGCGAAAAAGGATCCCGCCTTGCACGCGAAGAACAACAACGGCAAACCAAAAGCTTCCGCGGTGCAGGCGCTGGAAAAGAACAATCGATCGAACGCCGCCGCCGCCGCGGGCAATAAGCGGCCCGGCAAACAAGCGGCCGCCGCAAGGCCGAAGCGCGCCGCAAAGGCGACGACGGGCCGGCGAGCTGCTGCGGAAAAAGTGCCGAGCAAAGCGAAGCGCACGGATCGTTCCGCTCGCGCCGCGAAGAACAAGCCGGCAGCGGCGCCAGCATCGCGCAGCCATAACGCTGCCCAAATGCAGCGCCACCGTCCGACGGTCCAGCGCGCCAATGCGCCTCATGCCACCCAACCCATGCGGGCCAACGCGCATCGGCCGAGGCCGGCGCATGCCCGAAAGGCGGGGCCTGCTGCGCGCGGACACAAACCGGCGCAGGCTCAGCAAAATCCGAAGAAGAAAAAGAAGGGCAAGCAGCCGGAGGGGCGGTAGAGCGAGGGGCGCCTAACGACGCGCCACAGTCCGTGTGCGCCGTAACGGGTGAAACGGAACTTGCGCGCGAACCGCGTGCCGAGCGTTGTAGTGTCCGCTGTCCTCAGCGGATCTTGCGAGGTGATCCACCCGCCGGGGCAGTGCGCTGAGGACAGCGCACCCTACAACACCGTCTTGAGGAGCACCGCCTTTGGGCTTGGGCGCACTTTCACTGTTACCCGGCGTTAGCCATCGGCGTTCGCCGAATCCGCGCCGCCGCCTCCCCGGCACGACATCCCCACCGACGACAATCTGGTCGACGTCGGCCCGGGCCACGTCCTCCGGACGGCTTCCAACGCCGGCAGATTTCCGTGGATGTCGTAGAGAGCGGCGACGCGCATGAGATCGATGCCTAACGAGGGATAGCGCCCTTGCGCTTTAAGAGGCAAACGGCGATCGCGGCCAGGCCGACGCAAACAATTCCAGCGCCCGCTTCGATAAACAACATGCCGGCGCTGCCGAAACGGTCATGTGCCCAGCCGTCGAGCGCGGTCACGTAGATAACGGGCAGGTTGCCGAAGGAGGAGAGGATCGCGTATTTCGTCGAGGCCGCGCCGCGTCCGATCGCGAGGAGAACGATCGCCGAGAAGGCGGCGTATGCGACCCCGCCGGCAAAAGCATAGCAGAGCACCCAGGTTGAAAAGGCCGAAGAAGTGCGCGCCGCCAGGGCCATCGCCACGGCGACCAATCCGATGGCGATGCCCGACCCGAAGTAAGCCCACCAGCGCCCGGCCCGATCGGTGATCCAACCGCCCGCGACACAGCCGATCGCGCTCAGGATTCCGTTCAGGATACCCGTGACCAACGCGACCGTGTTTGCGCCGGTGTGCCAGTCCGGAGCGACGGCCGACCACAGGTTGTTCATCGCGCCGGAGCCGATCGGCGAGGTGACCAGAATCGTCGTGAGCAAACCAATCGGGGTGCGCATGAGATCGAGTAGATCGCGTCCCATCGCGCGAATCCGGTAGGACACGGTCTCGCCCGCGATCGGCCGCACGTCCGGGACGAAGCGCAGGGCGAAGGCGCTGATCAACATCATGGCGCCAAGCAGCACGCTCGCGGCGAAAAAAGAATACTGACTCGCCATCCAGACACCGGCGCCGCCGCCCAGCCCGGTGCCGCCGAGATTCCCGGCCTGATACCAACCAGCGGCGCGTCCTTTCGCTTCCTCCGGGACGGTGTGCGCGATGAATCCGCCGACTGGAATGATGACAAGGTTGGCGCCGACTTGGGAAATGAAAGCGACGACGGTGAGGAGGACGGCGGTGTCGGTCTGCAACGGCATCAAGCCGAGCCCGAGCAAGGTCAGGACGCAGGCAGCCAAACCGAGCAGAAACCAGCGACGCAGACTGAGAGTCAGATCCACGATCGGCGCGCCCGCGAAACGCCAGAGATTGGCCGACAATCCCAGCGCCACGACGGAGGCGGCGGCCGCGACGGAAAATCCGTTGCGCACGAGAACGAAGGGCAGCGTGATGCTGCAAAACCCGTTCGCGATCCCGTAGGGCAGGACGAGAAAAAGATAGGCGACCGGGTTCGACGACGGCAGCTCGCGTCTCACGCGGCGCAGCATGATCGAGCGGCCGGGTTGCGCCAGCCGAAAATTCCGGGCAACTCGCCGGCGGATTTATTCGGTGTGCCGGATCTGCATCCCGACGACACAAACGTCGTCGGCAAAAGTTTCCTGTTGGGAAAATGCGCGGATATCGCCCATCACGTGTTTGAAAAATTCCTCCGGCACAAGGGCGGCGTGGCGTGTCGCGGCGGCTTGCAGTTGCGCCTCGCTGAAGAATGTCCCGGAGGCGTCCTCCACCTCGAACAGACCATCCGTGAAGAGCATGATGAGATCGCCTTTCGCGATCGGCTTCGTCGAGGTGGTGTAATGCGCTGCTGGAAAAATTCCCATCGCCGGGCCGCGTCGTTCCGTCGCCTCCAGCTTTTCGGCGGAAGCGCCGCTGCTCCGCACGTGGAGCGCCGCGGGATGCCCGGCATTGGCAAAGCGCAAGTGCGCGCGGCCCACATCGGCCACGACGTAAAAACAGGTCGCGAACATTGTCGTGCCCGCCTGTTTGAGAATGGCGGCGAGCGCCCGATTGATGCGGGTGAGCAGCTCGCCCGGGTCGGCGGCGGCTTCGGCGTGTTCTTCCACCAGCCCACGAATCATGCTCGTGATGAGCGCGGACCGCACCCCGTGCCCCATCACGTCGCAGATAAGAACGCCGACCGCACTTTCGCCGACGGGAAAAACGCTGAAGAAATCGCCGCTCACGTTCCCGGTGGGAAAGTAGAGACTGAGGAATTTCAAAGCGCTTTCCTGAGGGGGGACGTGAGCGGGAATGGTGGGGAATTGTTGGGGCAAGAGGGCCACCTGCAGCTCGCGCGCCATCTGCAATTCCTCTTCCATCTGTTGATTCTTTTCGCGCAACTCCCGCGTCCTTCGTTCCACCCGCGCCTCGAGTTGCGCGTTCAATTCGACCAATTCTGCTTGCGCGAGATTGCGCGCCGCTTCGGCGCGATCGATCCGCCCGCCGACGACGCGCGACACTTGCGAGACGATCGCCGTGATCAGCGCCGCGAAGACGAGCGCACCGAGCGCAGAAGTGACCGCTGGATTGGCGTGCAACCGCTTGAGCAGGGTGGCGCCGATCCAGCCGTTGAGAAGAGCGGCCGCGATGATGACCGGGACAAAGGCGCGCAAGAGCAGCGCGCGGGTCGAGTCACCGAGAAAGAGCCGGAGCGGCCATTCCCCGGGGCCGGCCGCAGTCACAATCGCCACGCCGCAGAGGAAAAATCCCCACGCAGTCGAGAGCGCGACAGGGATGACCGTGCCGCCATAAAGCAAAGGCGTGCCGTACCAGTAACCGACGAGGATGACTGCGCTGACGATCGTCGCGAGGGCGCCCAATGCGCCGGCCCATTTCCCAAAGCCAGGGCCAGCCAGGGCCGCGAGAGCGAGCGCGCTGACGGTGAAATTCAAGGCCGTCAGTGGCGCCATGCGACCGGTCGGGACGGCCCCAAACATTTCCGGATTCCTCACGAACCAGGCATCGATGCCAAAGTGGTATCCGCCGAGGAACTCGACCAATTTTGCGCAGGCCACAAGGAGTAGCACCGCCGCGAGGAGACGCGGAATCCAGCGCAGGCCCGGCCGGCGCGCTTGCAGGATGAGTCCTCCGGCGAGCAAGGAAAAGCAGAGAGCGGTACTCGGCGCCATCGGGATGTAGCGGGCCCGCACGCTCGCCAGAAGCGAGAGCCCCGAGATCCAGCCGACAAAAGTGAGGAGAGCGAAAAGGACGGTGAGGGACGCGCAAAGCAAAGAGAGCGCGCGATAAACGCTGATTTTCCCCACTGCCATGCGGGCATTGTGCCCAAATCCCGACGCCTGTCCAAGGCTGTGTCTTGGAGGGTCGAGCTCCTGCGAGACCGCGGCATCGCAGGCTCCGCCCTCCATTGCTTTTGTAATCTAAGCCGCCATCCGGCGGCGTCGCACGAACATCGCCACCTGAACGAAAATGCCGACGATCGTGAGGGCGAGAAAGATGACGGCGGCCCCTTTGGGCGGGACGTGCACGTTGCTCGCGATCAATTCCGCGCCGGCGATGGCGGAGAAAAAGATCAACGCCCAATCGAAGAGCACGAGGAGAAGGATCGCGCCGATGATTCCGCCAATGATAAAGGTGAGCCCCGAGTAGTGCGCATGCGCATTGACGAAGGCGGCGAGGAGCGCGGTCGCGATGTGACCGCCGACGAGGAAGCCGGCGATGGCGATGGCGATCTTTTGCAGAATGAGGGCGAGAACCGCGCCGAGAATGCCAAGGACAATCGCGACCGCGAGGGTGAGCCATTCCGGCGGATGCTGGATGACGTAAGGCGTAAGCTCAAAGCCGATCCAAAAGCCGACCGCGGCGACGAAGAGCCAGAAAAGGCGGCGGCCAAAAAGCAGAACGAGCACGCCGACGACGATGCTGACGATGGGAGCGGTCTGCGGGTTCATTGAAGGAATTCTTTCTCTCTCTGTAGCGGCGGTCTGTGACCGTCGCCGTGAAGCTCCACCTTAATCTCCTGCCCGACACGACGGTCACAGACCGCCGCTACAGCTACAGGCTACCGCTTCTTGCCCGCCATCATTTCGTCGCGCCTGGCTTTGAATTCCGAACCGGGCAGCCAGGTCGGGTACTGCTCGCCATTCGCGACCTGGTAGCCGACTTCGAAGAGCAGTTGATCGTCCTGCACCGCGCCCGATAAATCCCAGGCCGGATTCACTTCGTCCGAGACCTGGTGATAGTGATGCTGGGTGTAATCATCGGCCTTCTCCTGCCCGTAGCCGGCCGGTCTGCCGATGAAATCTTTTGGCTTATAACCGGGATAGAGCGCGGGCACGCCTAACTTTGAAAGCTCGAAGTGATCAGCGCGGAAGAACATGCCTTTTTCCGGCTCACTATCCGGCTTGGCCACGCGTCCCTTCCGTTGCGCCGCCTCTGCGAAGAACTGGTCGAGGGTCGAATTGCCGTAGCTGATGTCCTCGATGTCATGCGTTTTCCCCCAGGGATTGATGATGTCGATGTTGATATCGGCGAGGGTGTGATCGAGCGGATAGAGCGGATGCTCGGCGTAATATTTTGCGCCTAACAATCCCGCTTCCTCCCCCGTCGTGGCGAGGAAAAGGATGCTGCGGGGCGGCGGGTGCGGGAGCTTGGTGAAGGCCTCGGCGATCTCGAGGATGGAGGCGACGCCGGAGGCGTTGTCGAGCGCGCCGTTGTAAATCTGGTCGCCTTTCAGGCTGGCATCCCGGCCGAGATGATCCCAGTGCGCGCTGTAGATGACGTATTCATTCTTCTTTTCCGGATCGCTCCCCTCAATTTTGCCGACCACGTTATGCGATGTGAATTCGTGGATCTTATTCTGGATCGTGAAATCGGCCTTCGCGCCTAACGACACCGGCTTGAAGTCCTTGCGCAGGGCCTGCTGCTTTAACTCCTCGAAGTTTTTTCCCGCCGCGCCGAAGAGTTTCTGGGCGGTTCCGAGCGTGATCCAGGAGCGGACCGGGACGGTCTCGCGATTTTTGTCGGCAGCGTCGGTCACGAAATTCTCTTTCGCGTTGCTGTTCTCCACCACCGACCAGGGGTAGGCGGCGGGAATCGTTTCGTGCACGATGACGGCGGCGGCGGCGCCCTTCTGCGCCGCGATTTCGTATTTGTAACTCCAGCGGCCGTAGTAGGTCATCGCTTTACCTTTGAACATCTTGTCGTCCAGTTTCGACGGATCGCTCGGATCGGGAACCGGCGGATCGTTGATCAGAAAGACGAGCGTCTTGCCTTTGACGTCGGCGCCTTTGAAATCATCCCATCCGTATTCCGGCGCGACCACGCCATAGCCGACGAAGATCACGTCGGAATCGTGCACGGTGATATTGGGCACGGTCTGTGAGGTGAAAGCGACATAGTCGTCAGGCGATTGCAGCTCCATCTTTTTCCCGCCGACGGTGAAGCTGGCGGTGGGCGTGCTCCGGATGCCGGCGAGCGGCACCTCCTGGGTGTAGCCGCCGTTGGGGTTGCCCGGTTTCAGCCCGAGCTTTTGGAATTGCTCGCTGATGTACTGGACCGATTGGTTTTCGCCCGTCGTTCCCGGGGCGCGGCCCTCGAATTTATCCGAGGCGAGCACTTTGATGTGAGCGAGGAGGCCGGCAGCGTCGATCGCGTTCTCCGCTGCCTTGGGCGGCTCGATCGGCGCGGCCGCGGCGCGGAGAGAAACAACAAAAAGCCCTAACGACAACCAGACGATGTTCTTCATGATCACGCCGAAGCGTAACGCAAAAATGCGCCGGCTTCACATTTCGCGCGCTCAAAAATAGGTCCGATGGGACCTATGCGTCCTATAGGACCTATGCTCAGGGCTGGGGCGGCTTGGACGGGCCGGGGCCGCTTTCCTCGCTCGAGCCGCTCTTCGCTTTCGCGGGTGTCTTGATGCCGAGCGTTTTCAGGAACGGCTGGATCGAGCGGTCGCGTCCGAGGAAGTCGTGGATCGAGACGTCGATCTCGCGCGAGCCGCCCGGAGCGTAG
Organism: Chthoniobacterales bacterium; assembly: GCA_038324295.1. GTDB lineage: Bacteria > Verrucomicrobiota > Verrucomicrobiia > Chthoniobacterales > UBA10450 > Palsa-1392. Next base: position 1,085 of record JBBQHV010000029.1, on the reverse strand, counting down.
ATTTCATTGCGCAATTTCATCCCGGCGGTCTTGTCGAGAAATCCGTTAGGCGCTTCCTCGAAAACCGTCGCCATGTCGGCCGCGATCGCATCCGCCCAGGCATAGCCGTAGTAGCCGCCGTCGTAGCCGACGAGGTGCCCGAAGTAGGCGACAAAGGCGGTGCTCGGATCGATCGGGAGGAAGACTTTTTCCAGAACCGGATTCGACAGCGCGACGCAATCGTAGGGCTGCCCTTCCGGATGGACGTCGTGCAGGGTGAGATCGACATCGGCGAAGGCAAATTGGCGGCGATAATTGACCGCGACGGTGGCGAGCTTGGCTTCCTTCATTTTTGCGATCGTGGCCGCCGGAATTTTCTTCGAAGGATCGCGATAATCGGCCGCAAATGTGTCGAGCACCTTTTTATCCCAGACCCAGTTTTGCAGCATCTGCGAGGGCGCCTCGACGAAATCCGCCGGGACGTTCGTGCCGGAGAAGCGCTGCGTCTTCGCGGTCGTGACGATGGCATGAAGCGCATGGCCGAACTCGTGGAAGAGCGTCTCGACGTCGGAATGGCTGAGGAGCGACGGCTTGTCTTTCCCGGGAGGCGGGAAGTTGCAAAGGAGCGCAACGGTCGGGCGCTGATATTTCCCGTCAGGCAAGAGCTTGCCCGGCACGATTCCAAATTCGGCGAAGTGATTGAACTTCCCTTCGCGCGGGAACATATCGAGATAGAAAAGCCCGAGCGGCTGGCCGCTGGCGGCGTCGCTCACGACGTAGAGTTGGAGGTCGTCGACCCATTTCTGGGGCGCCTCGATCTGGGTAAATTTTAGCCCGAAGATGTTCTGATAGATGTTGAACATCCCCTCGAGCGTCTGCTGGAAAGGGAAATAAACCCGGAGCGCTTCCGTATCGACGGTGTATTTCTGCTTCTTCAACTGGTTGGCGTAATAGCGCCAATCCCAGATGTTGATCTTCGTGTTCGGATCCTTCGTTTCCGCGATCTTGAGTTTGCGCAGCTCGGCGATCTCGGAGTCAAATTTCGGCTGAATTCCCGCGACGAGATCATTGATGAAGGTCTTGGCTGCGGCCCCGCTTTTCGCCAT